>CAZTDL010000415.1:0-4424 GCA_964612775.1 uncultured Lentisphaeraceae bacterium | reverse complement strand
GCCGCCTGTTGGCGAATGTGCCGCATTGGGCAACGGGATTCACCGTGCGGACGCGGGAACTTGAGATTTATGATCTGGGAACCGTGTTCGGCGTGCAGGCGGGGGCGGACGCATCCGACGTATTTGTTTTCAAAGGCAGCGTGCAGGTCAACGAGGTTCGATACAGCGAATGGGGATGGGAAATATCCTGTGATGGAGTGGGAATCTGCGAGGCCGGAGAGGGCGTGAGTGCGGTTTCAGGGGAAAGCCCCGTGAAAATCGCAGCGGACTGGCCGGAGGCGGAAAAACTTTTTGGGGCCGTGCAAGCCGAGAGGGCCTTCCGCGATCCGGCCAAGGCCTTGGCGACGGCTAAGAGAATCGCGGACCTGTGGGCAGAGCGGTACATGCCGGGATCGAATCTTGTGGCTAAGAAAGTAAGAATCGGGAACGGGATACCGTTCCAAAAAACAGCGTGGGTACGGGCATCCGTGCCCCAACAAGAGGGGATCTGCATGAAAAAATCAAGCGTTGCGGCGATGATGACCGCGGCGGCGGTCATGATGGGCGCCGGAACAACGGGGGCGACTTCCGCTCCGATACAGATCGAGACTTCACCCGGTTTCAGCCGGCACTGGCATACGGTCTTCACCAACGAAGTCGGTCTGATGTGGGACTGGTGTTCCGGCGCGACACATGCGGAATTGGAAATCAACGGGATGAACGGGGCGTTCACGACGAACTTTGTCGAGGTCACATCCAATTACCTGTGGCGGGTCTTCACAACGAGTTCGCCATCGGTGGAGGATGTTTACGATTTGCGAATGACTTTCTACAACGGGAGCGATGCGGTGGTCGGCGCGCTGACTTCCCGGTTGGCTGTCGTGACGGCCGCTTTTGGGAAGTCGGCTGTTATTCCCTCAACGGCAGCCAGAGGGTGGACAACGGTCAGAGACAATGCCGTTATTCCCTATGATGCCGGGTGGACCGCGGCGACGGCGGATGCAGTCAACAGCCGGTTGGTGATCGCCAAGGTAGGCGGCGCGGTACAGACCCATGCGCTTTCGGACGCCGCCGGCTATTACGGCTGGAAACTCAAACACGGCGGTTGGGGGTACGGGACATTCAATCTGGCGCTGACCTTCCCGGGCGCGGAAGGCGAGTGGGATGCCACGGTGAATTATCTCCCTAACGGGACGTTGATCGGGATTAAGTAGGAAGAGACGTGCATTCGTTTGAAGTGCGGGAGCGCATGAGTCGGGGGAACGAGAAGAATCGGTTTGAGAGTGGCACACGCGGAGAGGTGCCCATGCGGGATTAAAGGAAAAACAATGAAAACGGCAAAAGTAATCAGGAACGTAATGTTGGCTCTCATCGGATGTTTGACATTGAACGCGTTCGCGGCTGAACCGACGATCAGCGACGTGGTGGCGAGGCAGCGGTGGCCGTGGAGCCAGCTTGTCGATATCGACTACGTGTTGACCTGTGACGCAACGCAGAGCGTGGATGTGGTCCTTACGGCCAAAGACGGTTCGACCACACTCACTCTTCCGTCCGAATCGCTGACGGGCGATCTTAACGGCGTAACACATGGAATGAAGCGGATCATTTTTGATCCGTTCAAAACCGCCTATACCAATTCGCAAATGTTGACGCAGTTCAGCGTCACACTTGCTCCGACTACGTCGCCGGTCTACATGATCGTGGATCTGACAAAAAGTGCCGGTGCGGACGGTCAGATCGAGTACATCTATCCAGGCGATGCGCGGCTGGAGACGTACGGGCGCTTCACCGACGTCTGGTTCGGCGTGACCAACGATTCGGTCTATGCGACTGATAAACTGGTATTGAGGCGCATCCATGCGGGGACGTTCAATATGGGGAACTCGGTTCCGCCCACGATTTCAACGACTCTGACGAAGGAGTTCTACGCGGGGGTGTTCGAGGTAACGCAGCGGCAGTGGGAGTTGATCAAAGGGGCGAAGCCGAGCTACTATAACAATTCAGCCTACTACGCGACCCGACCGGTGGAGCAGGCGTCGTACGACGACGTCCGGGGGGCGACGAACAGCAGTCCCGTTGTCAACTGGCCGGGGACGGGCGTCTCGGTCCTACCGTCGAGCTTCATGGGGCTGCTGCGGGCGAAGACGGGGCTGATGGACTTCGACCTGCCGACGGAGGCGCAGTGGGAGTGCCTATGCCGTGCGGGGACAACGACCGTGTTCAGCGACGGGAACGCGTCGGCGAACGTGAGCGGCGCGAACGCGAACACGAACGCGTGGCTGGACGCGCTGGGGCGGTACAAGTTCGACGGCGGCTATATCGACGGCGTGACTTTTCCTGGGGGGAACGTCAGCCCGACGAACGGTACGGCCATCGTAGGTTCCTATCAGGCGAACGCGTGGGGTCTTTACGACACGCACGGGAACGTGTGGGAGTGGTGTCTGGACTGGTACGCTGGGACGCTGGCGGGCGGTTCCGATCCGGCGGGGGCGGTGTCGGGTTCGACCCGTGTGAAGCGGGGCGGGAGTTGGGACAGCACCGCGTCGGACTGCCGTTCGACGGCCCGGAGCATCTACTCCCCGTCGGTCCGGTACAGCAACTTCGGCTTCCGCCTCGTGAGGACCTTGCCCTGACCTCTCCCTGCAGGGGGTGGTCAGAGAGCGTGACGCGTCGGGCGCGCAAGGCGGTTGCCTGCGCCCGACGCGTCACACGGACGGTTCTTGCGGGGATTACACAGGGGGTGGCCAACCCTCTGCGGCGGCATGGAAATAATGGGCAAGAACGGGGGAAAACGAATAGCCCCGCAAGGTGGTTGTCGGCAAGCGGGAGTCTTTAAACGGCTCTTCGAGGAGAGATGATGACTAAGACGTATTCTTTGGTGATTCTTGCGTTTTCGCTTTCTGCGGCGATGTCCTTTGCGGAAGAATGGCCGCCCGTAGCCGTTTGGGTGAAAGGCGGAACAACCCCGGAGAACGGTGCCTCGCTGACGGCGGACGGAAATCCCGCCACCTTCGTCGAACTGGGCGTTTCGCCGCCATCCTGTGAGCCGACAAAGGATCTTTACCTGCGCCTCTGCCTCGAACGCCGTACGAAGCGGCTGAAGGCGTTGCAGGCATCTGTGCCGCACATTCTTTACGTGCCGTATTTCCTTTTTGGCGGCAATTTTCCGTACTTCGGCACGAGCTGCATCACGGACGATTTAACGGATGCCCGGCCCAAGAACTGGAGAAAAGGCGGCGCTCTCTGTCTTCTCTCCGTGTTTCCCGACGGCGCGGTCAACTGGTTTTCGGACGCCGGGCGTTCGAAAATGCTGCCGTCCTATGCGCAAGGTTCGGAAACCAGCGGAATCAGGCGGAATCTGGAGCTTTCGCACCACGGCGTGCGGGTGAGCGACGCGAAAAAGCGGCTTTTCGCCTGCTGGATTGACCTTGGGATTCCCGTTGCAGGTCGTACGCCGAACAGACCGTTTGGGGATGGCTGAGGACCGCAAGATTTTCGAATATCACCAGAACAAACGCGCCTTCTTCGCAGAAGAGAAAATCCGCGCGATTAAGAAGTAACTGCGTATGATCACGGAGGGGGCCGCCCTATAAGTTGGCATGATACATTGAGAAAAGGGTGTATTGTTTTTAGTTTTTCAGTTGATGTGAGTCTTCTTGTATGGACGTGGCGCTTCGATTCCGAGACTCCAGAAATGAACTGGGGGGGGGATGAACACTGCAAAATGTCGGAAAACGTAAAACCGCACTCAGAGGTGCAGAACACAAGGAAAACCATAGTGAAGAACGTTAGCGTAATCGGTATCGTGGTTAAATCCGCAAGTTCTTTTTCAAAAGCTGGACGCATAAAAAAGTGGGAACAATCTGGAACGAAGAGACAAGAGAGGAATCAAATAATGGGCGCGATGAGAAATGGACTTGTATGCGTAATGATCGTGGGCGGCGCATGGGCCGCCCAAGGTGCAGTGGATGACTTGCAGCACTTCGTGCGGGTGAGTCCGCGCGACTGTCGGTGCTTCGAGTTGGACAACGGCAAGCCGTATATTCCGATTGGACTGAATATGATCGCGCCGCCGAAAGTCGGCGGCATGGCCGTGCAGGACGAGTGGTTCGGCAAATTGCAGGCTCAGGGCGGCACCTATGCCCGCATCTGGCTGGGCAACGGGTTTTTTGACGTCGAGCACGAGAAAAGCGGGGTGCACGACGAGGTGAACGCCCGCCACATCGACGAGATGTTGGCCTCGGCGCGGCGGCACGGCATCCGCGTCAAACTTTGCATCGACTTCTTCCGTCACTTGGGCGAAGGCACGCAGACGTGGGCGGCCAAACCGCTTCACTTGGTAAAGAACGGCGGACTCGCGACGAACATGGTCGAATGGGTGAACAGTTCGGCCTGCCGCGAGCGCTACAAGGGCAAATACGATTTCTACGCGAAGCGCTACGGGA
>CAZTDL010000414.1:0-4431 GCA_964612775.1 uncultured Lentisphaeraceae bacterium | reverse complement strand
TTTGTCTCGATCATACACAACCACAGCGGCAGTCAGTGAAACGGGGATGCGCCCCGTTCATAAGTTACCCACCTATTTCTATTGCTCCAACAAGTCATCATCATATAGACTATTATATTTATTTTAGGTCTGTTAAGTGACCATAAGACACGTGCGATAACACACGTGTAGGAGGCGCAATGAAAGTGGGGATCATCGGCGCGGGGCCGGCAGGGATGACAGCCGCCTATGAATTGTCAAAAGCCGGCGTTCTTATCGAGCTTTTTGAAAGTTCCTCGGCGGTGGGAGGCATGGCGAAATCCATTTCTTTATGGAACCAGACGATCGATCTGGGCCCGCATCGCTTTTTCAGCAGCGACACACGCATCAACCGAATCTGGCTGGAGGTGGCCGGGAATGACTATGACATGGTCGACCGCCTTACGCGCATTCTTTATAAGAACAAGCTGTACCATTACCCGCTCAAGCCATTCAACGCGTTACTGAATCTGGGTTTGGCGGAGGCGATCCGGTGCATGGCGAGTTATGGCAAAGAGCGGGTCCGTCCTACACCTCTGGGAGACAACCCCTCCTTTGAGGATTGGGTTGTCAGCCGATTCGGACGCAGGCTGTTCAACATCTTCTTTAAGACCTACAGCGAAAAGCTGTGGGGCATCTCCTGCTCCGAACTGGACGCTGACTTCGCGGCCCAGCGCATCAAGAAGTTCTCGCTCATGGAAGCCGTGAAAAGCGCGTTCGGGCTGGGAGCCACACAGCACAAAACACTGGTAGATCAATTCGCCTATCCGCACGGAGGAACGGGAAGCATCTATAACCGAATGGCCAAGAAATGCCAAGAAATGAACGGGAAGATCCACCTCAATACCCCCGTGAGGCGTGTCGTTCACGCCCATAGCCAGACCATCGGCATCGAGCTTGCCGACGGATCCGTAAAAACATTCGACCATGTGATTTCCAGCATGCCGATCACCGATCTGGTCTCCCGTATGGACGGCGTGCCGCAAACGGTCAGCCAAGCCCTCGGCCGGCTCCGGTTCAGAAACACGGTGATCGTTTTCCTCCGCGTTCAAGGGCCCGACCTGTTTAAGGACAACTGGCTTTACGTGCACTCCGCCGGTCTGGCAACCGGCCGTATCACGAATTTCAGAAACTGGACGCCCCACATTTATGGCACGCAGTCCGACACCGTGTTGGCACTCGAATACTGGTGTTATCACGAGGATTGCTTGTGGCGCCTTCACGATGAGGACATACGCGCTCAGGCGGTTAAAGATCTCACCGCCTCCGGCCTGTTGAAAAACAGGGCCGTTTTAGATGGGCATATCGTGCGGATTGAAAACTCTTATCCGGTGTATGCGCGCGGGTATAAAGAGCCACTCGCCGTTGTCGCCGATTACCTCAAGACAGTCCGGAACCTGTCTCTCATCGGCAGATATGGCGCGTTTAAATACAACAACCAAGACCACAGCATGCTAATGGGTCTCTTGGCCGCGCAAAACATTGCCAAAGGCGAACGCCATAATCTTTGGGCCATCAACACGGATTACGAGTATCAGGAATCTTCTGTCATCACAAAGGTGGGGTTAGTGGAAAAGGCGCGATAGGGTTCGGTCAGCACATCGCACTCTTTTGCGAAAAACCAAAAGGCATCGCCTGACAACATGAAAAACAACAGGGCTAACAACGGCCAAGAAGCGGCGGCGGCCGCCCGGACGGAAACCGCGCATCTCCCGAAACGCCACGCTCAGACTCTCGGCCGAAAACAATGGCGTCGGTTTGGATTAGCCGTCGTCCTGCTCGTAAGTTTAGCCATGCGCATCCCCTGGCGGAACGCCGATGTCGGCAATGAAGGTTTCTGGACCTACGGCTATTTCGTAACCGACGAGGGATATTACACCTCGGGAGGCCGTCTGTCCGTCTTGAACGGCCATTGTCTCGACCCGGAGATGAATGAGCCGCCCACGTTCGGCGCGGCCCCCGCAATGCATTATCTGAGCGCATTAAGTTACCGGATTCGGGGCATCACTTACGATGCCTGCCGATGGCCCACCATGCTGGCCTGTTCGGCGGGCTGGGGCGGGGCCTTCTGGTTGACCGCATCTGTTACGCATCCGCTCATCGCATTAGCGATCACGTTGCCGATTTCGCTGAATCCTCTCAGTCTCACCTACGAGCGGGCCTCCAGTTCGGATGCGACCGTCGGCGCCTTTTTGCTGTTGGCCCTGTGTCTGCTCCGTTCGCGGCACCGCTTCGCGTTCTTGGCCGGCGGCATGTTCTTTTCGCTTGCGCCCGCGATAAAAGCGACGGGGATCGCCTTCGTTCCTCTCATTCTTCTGACGACATTAACGATGTCCTACCGACGCTGGACACGTATCGGATGGGGACTTCTCGGCTACCTGTTCGGCTGGGGGATCTTGCACGGCATCAACGACTGGATTCTTCTGAGTCATCCGTCGCATACGGATCCTGAAATGCTACGCGGCGACTGTTCTGCGGCAGCAGGCGCGTCGCTTCCCCTTCCCACGCGGGAGCAGGCCATCCATGCGATCCCGATTTTCCCGCGTTATCCCGTTGACACGAAACTGGGAATATTCATCGCGTGGTGCCTGGCCCTGCCGGCTTGGGGCGCGATCTCACACCTCGCGCGAGGATGGAACCGGCGGCTGCAACGTCCGGCGCTTTATCTCGGCATGCTGGTCTTCGCGATGGCGATGTCCATCCAAACGGCATCCACGGAACGTTACTTCCTGCCGCTGATCATGTTGACGCCGTGGATATTGGCAAATGCGCGCGCCTCGATTTTTCGTTGGACAAGGGGAAAAACGATGCTGCGGGGCATCACGCTCATGCTCGTCTGCTTAGCCATTATCGGGTTTTTTTGGTGGGGATCGCCAGCGACCGCAGGCCATAACCCCGGCGAGTTTCTTACGAACGAATACAACCTTCCGCCCGTTTGCGCTTGGGTTATCCTTTGGATACCTCTTCTGCTGACGATGCTCCTGCTGGTCGCCGCGACGGCGCCATGGGCGCGCAATTGGCAAGGCGTCGTCTGCACGATACCGGCCGCGCTGGTGAGCGCCCATCTTCTCTGGCATGCCTGGCCGATGGCACGCCTCGGAGGGGCTTTCAGCGCAGCCGCACGCCCCTCGTTTCTTGTTCAGCAACTGCTGGTGATAGGCGTCCTGTTCCTGTTTGCCGTACCCGGACGTCATTGCCGGTGGCGAATGTGGTATGGCGCGTTGGGAACGATGTTCGTGTTGTCCTTCTATGGCATCGCCTCTTGGAGGACATCCATTCCGATCTGGTGGCAACGCGGAGAAACCGTCCGTCAAGCCGCATTAGAGTTGGAAAAACACTTGCCCAAAAACAGCATCGTGCTAGGCAACCGGGCATCATCGCTGTTGCGCGGCTCGCACCTGCGATTGGGCCTCTGTACGCCGAACTACACCGCACAAAATTTCGTCGACAAGCTCACCTGTCTAATGAACAAATATCCGAACAGGCCCTTCTTTCTGCTGATCGACTCGGATCACAGTTATCACGGGTCGTATCTTCAGAAAGCGGGTGCGGGAAAGATCGACATGAAAGCCGTTGGGACACTCCCCTTGCCTGCGGCGGGCGGCAAAGGGCAAACGATCCGGGTTTTCGTCGTTCAGCTGTTTCTCAAGCGCTAAACGCTCAGCTGCCAGCCTTCGCGAAAGGCCGGCAGCACCAGACGAGCGGCGTCATCATTGCCATCGAACCGGCCTTTGCGGCTGTTCCACGCCAACGGCCCGCGTACCCGCTGCGCCACACATCCCGCCAGCACGCTTTCCATCATCGGGAAAACGCAGGCCTGTTCCGCAAAACGATGATCCCCCTCTCGAATCGCAGAGAGAAACTCACGCTGCAACCCAAGCCCCCCCTGCGGAGAGGCCACCGGCGCGCACGCCTCATGTTTCTCGAAACTGACCATCCGCTCCTCTCCGCGAAGCGCCACATAGTGCCGCTTCCCGTTTTCGTGGGCGACCAGCCAGACGCCGCGGTCCCCCACTAACAGACACCCGGAACCGGGCAGTTGCCCAAACGTCGCCGCCACCTGGGTCATCCGTTCCGCCTTGGGCTCCCGATGGCCGTCATACCAATCGATCGTAACAGGCGGTTGCCGACGCGAACGGGCTTTGAACGTAACCTGCAGATGACTGGACTTCGGGTAGGTTTCGGACGAACGCTCCGTCACATCCACGGCCCTGACCGACAGCGGTGCGCCAAGATCAAAGGCGCGGAACGGCAGACCCAAAAATTGACAGCCCGCATCGCCCAAAGCGCCCGTGCCGAAATCATGCCACCCGCGCCAGTTGTAGCGATGATACACATGCTCCTTGAAAGGCCGCATCGGCGCAGGCCCCAGCCACAAGTCCCAATCCAACGTCATGGGGACAGGATCGCTGC
>CAZTDL010000413.1:0-4439 GCA_964612775.1 uncultured Lentisphaeraceae bacterium | reverse complement strand
ATCGGAGGTCACGGTTCGACTTCGCTCTCCGCAGGGAGGTCGGAGGTCGGAGTGTCTGGTTGCCCCGTCAGTACGGACGGCGCGGGCCGGTCCACCCGCTACCACTACGACGCGCTGAACCGCTGCACCAACACCGTCTACGCGGACGGCATCTCGGAGTCCTTTACGTATGACGCCGTGGGCAATCTGACTACAGCGTCGAACGCCTCTTCCCGTCTCTCCTTCGGCTACGACGCCATGGACCGGCTGGTTTCATTCGAGACACGGGTTGCGGGACAGACGTTCACCGTGGGTTACGGCTACGACTTCGGCGGGCTGGCCACGAACGTCGTGTATCCCGACGGCAAGGCGGTGCGCACCGCGTACGACGCCGACGGACGCGTCGCCAGCGTCACCGACTGGGCCGGGCGCGCGTGGACCTTCTCGCGCGACGCGGCGGGCCGCCTGACCGCGCTGGTCTGTCCGAACGGCGTCAGCGGCGCGTGGGCCTACGACGCGAACCACGCGGTCGCGTCGTGGGGCTATTCTTCGGGCGGAGCCGCGTTCGCGGGGCGCGAAATCACCCGCGACGCGGCGGGGATCAAGACCGAGGAACACGTCACGGCCGGGCTGTTCCCGAACCCATCGCGTTCTCGCCGCGCCCAAAACACGTTCGACGCCGCCGACCGGCTGGTGTCGGCGCAGGCAGTGCAAGGGATTTGTCTGTAAATTCGTGAAGGTGGGTCATGCCGGCATACCCTCCGTGCTGAGATAGATTTTCCCCGTCTCCCATTCCTCGCTGGTCTCGGAGAGGACGGCGGAGACGAGTCTGAGCAGCGAGGCCTCGTTCGGGAAGAGCCCCGCGACGCGCGTCCTGCGGCGCACCTGCCGGTTGAGGTTCTCCGCCATGTTGCTGGTGCGCAGTCTTCTGCGCATGGGCTCGGGAAGGGCGAGGACGGCGAGGCCCTCGGGGATGTTCTCCTCCATCCACGCGGCGAACTTGGATTGGGTTTTCGAGTACTTCTCGACGGCCACGGCGAGAAGCCGCTTCGCCTCCTCTGGCGACGGCGCGCTGAAGACGGCTCGGATGTCGGCGGCCACCCCGGACTTCAGGTCGTGCTTCGTGACGTAGGCCTGCGCATCGCGCTGCAGGTGGCACTGGCAGCGCTGCCACGCGACGCCGGGCAGGACGGCCCTCAGCGCCGCCTTGAGACCGGGATGGGCGTCGCTCACTGCGAAGCGCACGCCGTGCATGCCGCGGTCCTGCAGGCTCTGGAGAAAGAGGCACCAGTGGATCTCGGCCTCGCTGACCGACGCGCTGATCCCGAGGACTGTCCTGCGCCCGTCCGCCAGGACGCCGCTGGCGACCGGCACCGCGCAGGACACGACCGAGCCGTCCATGCGCACCTTTTCGTAAAAAGCGTCCAGGACGAGGGCTCTCACGCATCCGAGCGGCCGGCTCCGCCACTTCTCCATCTCCGCGTCCAGCAGCGCTGACGCCCGGGACACCTGCTCCGACGAGACCCCGCACCCGCACATCGTTTCGAGCACCTCCGTCACCCGTCGCGTCGCGACGCCCTGCACGTACATCTCGGCAAGGGCCAGCACCAGGGCACGCTCGTGGCGCTGCCCGCGCTCCAGCAGCGAGGGGTAGAACGGCGTCTCCGTCCCCCGCGCCTGCGGCACCCGCAGCGACAGCTCGCCGACACGCGTCTTCAGCGTTCGGGGCTTGAACCCGTTCGCGTACCCGCCGCGCTCCGGCGCACGCTCGTAAGGCTGCGCGCCCAACGCCTTCTCGCGCTCGACGAGCATGGCGAAGTTCAGGACTGCGCAGAGCATCTCCCCGATCCCGTCGAAACCTCTTTCAAAAACCGGTTGCAAAACCGCTTCCATGGCGGTACCTTTTTCCTCGTGGGTCATGGCTTGTTCGTCCTTTCTTTGTGTTTAGACAACACCTAAGGATAGCCATGCCCCGCCTTTTTTCAAGCCGCACCTAACCCGCGTGGGGGGGTGAATGGCCCTTTTTGAATTTACAGACAACATGTTACACCCCTTCCACAAAATGGTGTGTTTTCAAACACATATGAATAATCGAATTAATCCGGCAGGGATTTTATTGATTCTGTGCTCTTGTTGTTCTGTGCATCCAATCCTAACGCAAGTTCGGGTTGTACGATCAGAAGAATCCGGATTTTTGAACATTGTGCCCGTCAGCGTTTATTATGATGATAAGAAAATCGGAACGTTAGCAGACGAGACCACTCTTGTTATCCCATCGTCAGAAGGTGAACATGCCTTGCGTATTGAGTATCATAATCCGTATACAGATCGGGATTTGCTTAAATACAAGGAAAGGCGGATCAAGATTTCAAAAAGGATCACCACATTCAAGTTAACTGCTATTGCAAGTGACGCATCAACCTGTTCTGGTGAGTGGGATTTAGAGAGTATCTGTAACGAGAAAGGGGATGTGTCGGGACACAGAGATAAACGTGCTTTTCTTGGGCACGCTCCTTGACGGCGGCGTGCGCCTCTGACATCCTAGACCGCATGATGAAACTTGGCCCACAGTTTATGGTTTACCGTTTACCGTTCACGCCGTACGCCGTCAAAGACCACCTCGGCAGCGTCGACGCGCTCGTCGACGCCAATGGCCAACTCGCCGCCTCCTACACCTACGACGCCTGGGGCAACATACTCTCGCACTTTAGAACTTTAGAACTCCCGAACTTCTCCGGCCGCTACCTGTTCCAGGGAAGAGAGTACTCGGTCGCGACCGGCCTCTACAATTTCCGTGCCCGCTGGTACGATCCTGAAACGGGCCGGTGGCTCTCGAAGGACCCCATCGGGCTTGAGGGCGGGCTGAACCTGTATGTATTCTGCGATGATGATCCAATGAATTTCATGGATCCGTTTGGTTTAGACAAGACATATGTGGGGAAAGCGCGCGTCTTAAAGGGAAACTCCGCTACAATAGGTAAGCCGGGAGGTCTTAGTGGAAACGAGCCTGTTCCCGTTACAGCCGGCTCTGCAGCGGTTGATCCTGCTCAATGGGGAGGAAAAAAGACTATACGAAAAAACGGAAATAAAATAAGAGGAAAAATTGTCGGGGAAGAAGAGTGCTTTAATGAAATAACGGATGTTATTGGTGGAAAATCGCCAATACCTGGCACAAACGTGCGAGAGGCATTGAAAAAATTAAATCCCGGTTTGCTTATTATTGAATTGCCTTCCGGCAAGAAAGATTACGGAATCAAAGATGTCGAGATCACGCTCCCTGATTCCATGCCTCCTCCTTCAGGATTTAAGGAAAAATAATCTATGACGGTCAGGAGTATGTTTCGTAAGTTTCTTATATTGATTGTTAGCGCTGTCTTGGGCTGCAAATCAAATGAGGCGCATAATCATTGGCCCGAAGTTAAGCCAATGGTTATCAATATGCATTTGATTGACAACAAATCAATTAATCATATTTATATTTTTGGCCCGAATGAACAGCCTCTTTATCTTCTAGAATGTTGTGTGAACGCATGGGAAAGCGAAAGCGCTGAATTCAATTTTTCAGGCGCAGTTGATTGCCGGTTGATATCTCTTTATTCGACGGAGGCGTACAGCACATTACTTGCCAATGTGAAGAATGCTACTGCGGACTGGCAAAGTTCTGGGCGTTTTTTGATGGATGACGTTTTACTTGCCACGGGGAATAAAAAAGTATGGCGAACTCTTCGACTAAGGAATATGCGCCTGACAATTGAACTCAGTAATGTCATCATTGTCAATGGCTCGCAGGCAGATCAGGCTAGAAATAAGATCATTGATTATCCCAGAATTCATGAATTAGATCTTACGGTTACTGTAATGCGTGACCCAAGCGCTATGTCGGCTCTTGACTTTGCGACGGAAGAAATGCATTTTGGAGATTCAAAGAATGGTCGGATAAAGGACACAACCCAACATTAAGACAGACAGGCTTTTTTTGGGTAACGCGGCGTTGACAGCCGCAAACGCCTATGACATGCTTGACCGCGTGACGAACATCACCTACAGGGCGGCGGACGGAGCGCTCGTACGGGCATTCGCGTACGCGTACGATCCCGACGGGCTGATCACCCAGAAAGGCACCATACTGGCGGGCGCGGCATCCATCACCAACGCGTACGCCTATGACGGCATCGGACGGCTTGTGGCAGAATCCAGAAGTCAGGATTCAGAAGTCAGTGGCGAGAGCTACACGTACGATCTCGCCTGCAACCGCCTCTCCCAAAGTGGCACGGGCGTCCCGCCCGTGGCATTCGCCTACTCCCACAACCGCCTCGACGGCGACAGCTACGATGCGGCCGGCAGCGTCACCAACATGGTCCGCAATGGTGTCACGCTTTCACTCTCGTGGGACACGCAGGGCCAACTCGTCTCGGTCTCAACCAACGGCACGTTCGCCGAATCGTACGCCTACGACCCGC
>CAZTDL010000412.1:0-4478 GCA_964612775.1 uncultured Lentisphaeraceae bacterium | reverse complement strand
TAGCGATGCTTTCAGTGATACAGACCGGGATCGCGCAGACTTCTGGCGAACGGTGTGTGAGCGGCGTTTATCCGTATCTTGCGATGTATAACGACGAAGGCGAATGCGGGACGGGCGCGGTTGTGCCGTGGGCGGACCGGTTGTGGGCGATCACTTATGCGCCTCACATGCCAAAAGGGTCGAGCGACAAGTTTTATGAAATCACGCCTGACCTGAAGCAGATCGTGCGGCCCGAAAGTACGGGTGGCACACCCGCTAACCGTATGATCCATCGCGAGTCGCAGCAGCTTTTCATCGGCCCCTATGTGGTCGATAAAGATCGCCATGTGCGCACGATCCCTTGGCAGAAGATGTTCGGGCGGCTCACAGGAAACGCTCGGCATCTGACCGACCCCGCCAACAAGATCGTCTATGCGACGATGGAGGAGGGCGTTTACGAGGTTGACGTACACACGCTCGATGTCAAGGAGCTTTGGGCCGACGAGCAGATGCGCAAAGGTGTTGACGGTCTTGAACCGCGCCATGCGGACTTGCCCGGATATCACGGCAAGGGTTTCTATTCGGGGCAGGGGCTTCTGATTTACGCGAACAACGGCGACCACGCCCGGCAGGCGTTGACCGATCCGACAGTGCCCTCCGGATGTCTGGCCTCTTGGGACGGGAAAGCCGACGCGTGGACGCTCGTGCGGCGCAATCAATTCACCGAAGTGACCGGACCGGGCGGGATTGAGGGCGGCGCAAATCCGGCGAGTGACCCCGTGTGGAGTATCGGTTGGGATTATCGGTCGTTGATCCTGATGCTGCTTGAGAACGGCACGTGGCATGCGTACCGCTTGCCCAAGGGCAGCCACAGTTATGATGGCGCTCACGGCTGGAATACGGAGTGGCCGCGTATACGTGAAATCGGGGAGAGCGATCTTCTGATGACCATGCACGGCACTTTCTGGCATTTTCCCAAAACCTTTTCGCTCAAACGGTCGGCGGGAATTGCGCCGCGATCAAACTATCTGAAGGTGGTCGGGGATTTTTGCCGTTGGGGCGACAAAGTCGTGCTGGGTTGCGACGATAGCGCGAAGTCCGAGTTTCTCAATAAACGGCGAGCCAAGGGCACGCTTAATGGCCCGGGGCAGTCGCATTCGAATCTCTGGTTCGTCGATCCGTCTCGGCTGGACATGTTGGGTCCGGTCATCGGGCGGGGTGCGGTGTGGGCGGATGATGCGGTGAAGGCCCGTGTCGCCAGCGACCCCTATCTTTTTGCCGGGTATGCCGCACGCTGCCTCTCGCTGTCGCACGGGGCGGACGAGACGGTACGCTTTACTCTCGAAGTGGATCGCGCGGGCGACGGGACTTGGGCAACGCTGCGTGACGTTGAAGTCCCGGCGGGCAAGTTAACAATGGTGACCTTTGTTGCCGATGAACGCGGCGCGTGGGTGCGCCTTGTGCCGCAGGCGGACGCGTCTTCCGTATATGCCTGTTTCCAGTATGCGAACCCCGATCTGCGTCAGCCGGCGGCGGACGCGCGGTTTAACGGGCTGGCGACGACGAAGACCGTCCAAGGTTTGGGCGGTATCGTCTATGCGCGCGGTTCAAACAAACGCACGCTGGCGATGGCGGCGATGAAAGCCGGGCCGGAGGGCGTGAAAGACGTCGGCTTCTATGAATTGGATGCGACGCTCAACCTGAAAAAGGTGGATGATTCCGACGGGGTTGCCTATGCCAAGAAGGGGTATCCTTTCAACGGTTCAGGACTGGAGATCGATGCGGCCTCGGCGGTGGTGACCGACGACGCCAAGCGGCGTTGGCGTTTTCCCAAAGCGGATGCGGCCTACGATAAACCCGGCCTTTGGGGCACGGAGAGGCTTTGCCGAGAAGTGTGTACGGAACGCGATCTGCTGAACGTGTGCGGCACTTTCTATGAGTTGCCGGCCGAGAATGCGGACGGTTTCGGTAAAGTGCGGGCGGTGGCCACCCATGGCGGACGGATTCACGATTACTGTTCGTACCGCGGGCTGCTGGTTCTTTCGGGGGTTGAGGCCGAGGCGGTTTCCTCGGAACATATTATCCGTTCGGAAGATGGGCAGGCGGCGGTGTGGGTGGGTGTGGTGGATGACCTCTGGACCTTTGGTAAGCCGCGTGGCCAAGGGGGACCTTGGAAGGACTTCTCGGTGAAGGCGGGAGAGCCGTCCGATGCGTATCTGATGACGGGGTTTGACAAGAAGAAACTGACGCTCGCGCAGTCCGGCGCGGAAGCGGTCAACGTGACGCTGGAATTGGACGTGACGGGCACCGGCGTGTGGCGGGCGTTCGAAACGTATCGTGTGGAATCCGGCAAACCTTTGCAAGTGACGCTGGATGATGCGCGTGCCTATTGGCTGCGCGTGAAGGCGGATAAGGCGTGCGTCGCTACGGCGTGGCTGGTTTATGACTAGCGTGATGAGGCCGGTCTCGTTTAATAAAGGAATCATCTGTATGACGACACTCTCGCGACGTGGATTTCTTGCCGGGCTCGGGGCGGGCGCGGCTTGTTGCGGTTGGTCGGCAGAGCCTGCGAAGGTTCGGCCTAATATTTTGTTCATCATGTCCGATGACCATGCGTCGCACGCGATCAGCGCATATGATGACCGGCTGATCCAGACGCCGCATCTCGACCGGCTGGCCAAGGAAGGGTGCCTCTTCACGCGCGTCTTCGCGACGAACGCGATTTGCACGCCGAGTCGCGCATCGATCCTGACCGGTCAATATAGCCATGTCAACGGCGTGCCGGTGTTCAACAAACTCGACCCTTCCAAGATCACGGTGGCGCATCGCTTGCAGAGAGCCGGTTACTATACGGTCATGATCGGCAAGTGGCATCTGGGCAGCGATCCGCAAGGGTTTGACCACTGGGAAATCTTGCCGGGACAGGGTGCGTATTTCGACCCCGTGCTGTACACGCGCGAGGGGTCGAAACGATATGTCGGCGAATACTGTACGGATGTTGTGACACGGCTGGCCATCGAGCGGTTGCGGACGCGGCCTAAGGACCGGCCGTTTTTTATGATGATGCATCACAAGGCGCCCCACCGCCCGTGGCAACCTGCGCCACGACACAATGTCATTTGGCACAACAAAACGATTCCCGAGCCGTCGACGCTCTTTGACACGTATGTCGGACGCGCCGATCCCATCCGTGAACAGAAACAGAGTATCGCCCGGGATTTGACTAAAACGGATTTGAAGGAGGATGTGCCTGAGGGATTGGTCGGCGAGGCACGCACGCGCTGGTGCTATCAGCGCTATATGCAGGATTACCTCGGCTGCATTCAGGGGGTCGATGAGAGCGTGGGACGGATTCTCGATGAACTTGACGCGCTGGGTTTGGCCGAGAACACCGTCGTGATCTATACCAGTGATCAGGGCTTTTTCTTGGGGGACCACGGTTTGTATGATAAACGGTTCATGTATGAGGAGAGCCTGAAGATGCCGTTTCTGATGCGTTGGCCCAAAGGCATTCGCGCCGGGATACGGCAGAACGCCCTCGCCATCAACTGTGACTTTGCGCCTACGTTTCTTGCTCTGGCGGGAGAGGAAATTCCACGTGAAATGCAGGGGAAGAGTATGGTTCCCCTCTTGGGCGGCACAATCCCGGACGGTTGGCGTAAGAGCCTCTACTATCGGTATTATCATGATCCCGGCGATCACAATACGGCCCGTCATTACGGTGTTCGGACCGAGACCCATAAGCTGATTTACTTCGACAAGAAGGATCAGTGGGAATGTTACGATCTGACGAAAGATCCTGAAGAGCTGGACAACATTTATAACGATCCTGCGGCTCAGCCGATTGTTGCGGCGCTTAAAGCGGAGCTTCTTCGCCTGAAAAAGGAGTTGGGCGATGACGACCGGTACGCTGACTCAAAAGAATGGCCGAAGGCCTCGTCATATGTGAAACCCCCGCCGCCTAAAAAATGTCGCGTTCGAAAGACGGTTGACGGCCTCGGGGCCGGGGGCGGGTTCCAACGGGGTTGTCCTTTTTTGACGGCCGTTCGGATTCCGCCTGAACTAGCGGGCCTCATCCGTGTCAAACACGAAAACCAGTTCACCCGGGCGTACCCGCCTGTTTTGACGGGCAATATGCTCGACGAACTCGGGCTCAGCCTTGAAACGCTGCTGCTTTTCTTTCAGGATCTTGATTTCGTAATTCTTGTGATCGATTCGGCGCAACAAATCATTTCGTTGCCCTTCAAGGCCCCGCATTTGCGCCAGTTTAGGCGGAATCGTTACAACGCCTGCCGTAATAACCAGCACGAGTGCGACAATCAGCGTTGTCCGAGTAATAATGGTGAGCAGTACGTTCACTCTAAAAGTCCGTTTTTAAACCGATGAGCCTAACAATTCGGTCATAATGAACACCTTATTAGGCCAAAAGTCAACCGGTTTCTCGACGAGACGTAATAAACCTGACTTGCAACATTAAATGCACGCAGGCGGAAGAGCGG
>CAZTDL010000411.1:0-4489 GCA_964612775.1 uncultured Lentisphaeraceae bacterium | reverse complement strand
GCCGAGACGGTGCTGAACACGCCATCGCACCCTTACACGCAACTCTTGCTGCGAACCGTTCCCAAGATCGGCGTACCGCTCCCCGAAGATACCGTATCGCAGGAGGCTTCCCGCCCCAAACAGAACCAAGGCTGTCCTTTTGCGCCGCGTTGTCCTCTGGCCGATGACGCATGCCGGACCTCGATACCGCCGCTGACGGCACCTGATACCGGATCGTCCGACCATCTGTGCGCCTGCTTTAAAGCCAAGGCTTGAACTGAAACGGCGATCAAGCGTTTAATCCCGTGCCTGAGGCAACGTGAAAGCGTACAGCCCGGACTCGATTTCGCAGACGGTGGCGCCATCCTCTTCATGCAACACACGCACGCCCTCCGCCGCCTTCAGCGCACCCCCGCTTACGCGGACTGCAGCCGCTGATGCGGTCGGCAATATGAGCCGTGCGGTCATGCCGACAGGAACCGTAACATTCACGGACAGCAGGCCATTCTTTTTCTCCCACGCCGACGTCATCGCCCCATACGGCGTGCGCGTCGTATAGGACACCCGCGTCAACCCCGCCACCACCCGCGGCCGGATCACGGCATGCCGATACCCCGGCGCACGTTCGTCGACCGACACCCCCGCCAACCTCCGGTAGAACCAAGACAAACCGCCACCGAACATCGGATGGTTACGCGACCCCGCACCTTCCCAATATTCGCTTGTCGTTGTCCATCCCTGCTCGATCCACCAACCGAAACTCGGACGCGTACGCTGATCCATGACGGCGTAGGCCACATCGCTCATACCGTTGTCACACAACACTTCGAACAGGAATCCGGTACCGAAAATACCTGTGTCGAGATGGCCGCCGTTTGCAGCGATATCCGCCTTGAGCGCCCGCAGCACACGGGCCTTACGCGTCTGCGGCACACCCATTACCAACGCGAACACGTTACCGCCGACGGGACCGTACGTGCCCTTGCCTTCGTCGTAAAACGTCGCGTGAAACGCGGCGGCCGCCGTATCGGCCAATGTCCGATAGGTGAGCGCATCACCTTCCTTGCCCAGCGCTGCGGCAATCCGCGCCATAAAGTCTGAACAGCGCCACAGATAAAAGGTGTGAACCAAATCGCGCGGAGGCTGTTTTTTGTCCGGCGCGCACCAGTCGCCGAGATTGAGCCAGAAGGTATCCTTACCGTCCGGCAACTTGCTGAACATGATGCCGTCAGCACCAACCTGCGTAAACATCCATTTCAGATAGTGTTGCATCCCCGCATAGTGTCGTTCCAGCATACGTTTATCGCCGTAGTGCAGATAGATCTGCCATGGCATCAGGATGCACGCGGCACCCCATGCGACGCCGCCTCCGCCGCCCTCGAACGGCGCGGTGTCCGTCACATATCCGGAGACAGGATGTTGCGCGTCGAAATAGTCCTGAACCCACTTGGTGTAAAAAGCGGCCATGTCAAAGGTATGCATCGCGGTCACGCAAGACGCTTGGCCGTCACCGGTATAACCCAGACGCTCCCGATGCGGGCAGTCGCTTGACAAAGATCCGTGGATGTTATCCGTCTGACTACGCCAATAAAGCCGCTGTACCTTTTCGAAAAGCGGATTCGAGCAGGTGAAACGCCCTGTCGTTTCAACGTCCGTATATACAGCCTCGGCCTGCACACGGTCCGCCGTCAGTTCGCCGGGCCAGCCGATCAACTCCGCCTCTTTGAACACAAACCATGTGAAATGGGGCGCGTAGGTCTCTTCCTCGCCGCCCCGCAGCGTATAGCTGTTCTTGCCATTGTAATCCTGCTTATCCGTTGTATCCTGCGCCAGCCAGCGGACATCGATCTTCTGCCCGGCGGGGCCCTTCACGCGGAAACGCAACCAGCCGGAGATCTCTTCCGGAAAGGAGAGCCGATAATGGCCTTCTCCCACTCGCGTTATCTTCAAGGGCTTCACCACTTCCATCACGCGGTCGGTCGGAGCGACATGCGCTTGCAGCACGCCGCCCGGCGCTTTGCGCAAAACCACCGGCTGCCAAGCGCGGTCATCGAAACCGGAAACGCTCCATCCGGGCTGTTCTTGACGCGCGTCATAGTGTTCTCCCTCGTAAATATGATTGAACACAACCGGACCTTTCGCCGCCGTCCAGCTCTCATCAGAGACGATGACCCGCTCCGTTCCGTCCGCCAGCCGCACATGCAGCTGCAACAGGAAACGCGGCGCACCAAAACCCAACAGGCCTTCACGCCTGTCGTGGCGGTTATACCAGCCGTTACCCAACATGGATCCCACAGCATTGGAACCCGACTTCAGCAGCGACGTTACGTCGTAGGCAAGATACAGAACACGATGACCGCTGAAAACAGGATCGATCGGATGTCCAACCTTGATGTTTTCACGCTTGCCGTAATCGGTCTGCGCGGGAGTCAAAACATCATCGCCCACCTTACGGCCATTCACATACAACTCAAAATAACCCACGCCGGTCACATACGCGCGAGCCTGCACAATTCCTGGAGGCAGCTCGAATTCTTTGCGCAACAGCGGCGCGGCGTCCGCATCCTCCTTGCCGTCTTCCCGCTGCCACGGCGCGCCGATCCACTTGGCCTGCCATGACTGGCCCAGCAGGCCGGTCTCAAACCAGGCGGACGTGCTCCAAGCCGACGCCTGGCCCGACCTATCCCACACGCGCACGCGCCACACATAGCGCAGGCGCGGTTGCAGAGGCACGCCGCCATAAACGATCTGCGTGGAGTCTTCGGACCGGACACGCCCGCTGTCCCATACCGCCGCCCCCGTCCCGAAATCAACAGCTCTGAACGCAACCTGCACCTGCCACGCCGTCTGCCGCTCGCCGCGCACTCCCGGTTCAGCCTGATTGATCCATTCAAAACGCGGAAGAACCTCATCGACCACAGGCGGATTATCGCGGTACTCGCACCGTAAACGGGTCGGCGTCAGCGTGGCGTCCACCGTGATCGCAATCAGAAACGCACCTGTTGCGGCAAACCATGATCTTTTCATTTCAAACCCCTCGTATGCCGATTATTTCTTTGGCATGAGACGCGCCTGCACGGGATTGCGCTGCTGCCACGCGCGCCAGCCATACGGCTGCGTCCAAGCGGTGGCGAACTCGGGCTCGTTGCTCACGCGATTTTCCGCCCGCATAGACGAAGTGATCGTCGCCCGCACATACAGATCGCCCGGCTGAAGCGTGTATGACGCCTCGACTCCCTCGACGGTCTTCACCGTTTTGCCGATATCGTCTGAATAGCGGATGCCCGTGCGTGCCGGCTTTTTCTCTTTTGCAGGATCGTCAAATGTTTCGGTTGCACGGTCAAATCCCGCCTGCGTGACCGTAAAGCGGACTGAATAGGTCAAGCCCGTTTCAGGACGGACCTTCACCCTAAGCGCGCATGATGCCGCGTCGAACGCCACATCCGCCAACGCCACGCCCGTTGACGCATAGAAATCACCGCGATACATAGCCTGTATCAGCGCATTCGGCTGCAACTGCGCTGCGCGCACGCAGATCCAGCCCTCGCCCGGACGCATGCCGCCTTTGGGATCGGTATAGTTGTGCGTATCGTCCGAGGCCGTCGCATAAACCGCGTCGTATCCGTCCTCGATTCTGAAGGCGTTCACGATATCCCAAAACTTCTCATGGCTATACCAAGAGGGGTGAGGCGTATGAGCATAACCGACATTGGCGTTACAGACCTCGAAGAAGCGAACCTGCGGCAAGCCGATCAGAACGTCCGGCTTAATGTCGAAATAGGGCCAGATCGGATGATTCAGAATGATGAGCGTGGGCATCTGCCGCTCGTCGCCCCACGCGCGAACCGCATTATCGACGCGCTGAAGCGTTTCGGAGGGCGAGGTTCCATAACGGTACGGGATGGTGTCCCGCACGTTGATCGCGTTCATATGGACCTGCAAACCGCCGATTACGCCGTTCAGCTCATGTCCGGGAACCACCAGAAAAGTCTCGGAGCGGTCGAACATCGTCTTCAAGTCCCCGACCGTCTTGAGACGCAGATACTCCTTGTCGCCGACCTTTTTTATCTCCGCGCTGTCCGGATGCGACTTACGATATGTATCCGCCGTTGCAACATTCAGCTTTTTTGAACCGATCTCCAGCCACACATTGGTGTCGAGCTGAAGCACCTGATGATCCGAGAGGCAAACGAATTGGTAACCGTGATCGCGATACCAGCCCACGGCATCCTCGGGCATCACATTCCCGTCGCTCCATTTCGAATGCATATGGAGATTACCGCGATACCACTGCTCCGCCTGCGTGCTCAGACACAACGACAACACAAGCGCCCCCGGCCAAAACGTTCTCATTACATGCCCCCTTTCACGATGAAATGAACGAAACGGATTTAACGGAAACAGTTTAGCACACGCAGACTGGCGCTGTCATGCAAAAACAGCGGTAAAAAAGCGATGCCTGACTTGCAACATTAAATGCACGCAGGCGGAAGAGCGGTGCGATGATTTT
>CAZTDL010000410.1:0-4499 GCA_964612775.1 uncultured Lentisphaeraceae bacterium | reverse complement strand
GCCGGAGAGATTGACCGTCAGCCCCATAAGCAACATCACGGCCCAAACCGCTCTCAGCACCCCGCTTCGGGTCGCGAACAAACCCGCGCCGCAAAGCGGCAAGGCCAGAGCAAGAAAACCGCCCAGCACATTGCGGTTGCCGAAAGATCCGCAGACTGTCAGCGGATCTTCAGCGCCCGCGAAATAATGGAAAAGGGCGAGACAGAGGATCACAGCGGTCACCCCGCTCAACACGCCCAGCGCCCATCGCACCGAACGGCCGCCCCCCTCGCGCAAATAAGCCTCGAAGAGCATCGATCCGACAAGGAAATATTCAGCATACTGGACAAGATCTTTGAGCGCGGCAGCCTTATCCGGAGCCGTCAGGGCCGACACCGCCACGAAAACGACAAAACAAACGTGGGGCCACGGCGGCAATTTCAGCATACGGCGCCAGTCACGGCACACCACGATATCCAAGAACCAAATTCCCGCCGTGAAAGCAAGCATCAGATCGGCCGGCGAAAGATGCAGCTTCGGCCGAGGTTCAAGCGACCACTGGGTCGGCGCCACGCACAACGTGATCAGCACCCCGCAACGGAAAACCGCATTCAGCGCGCTATGGAGACGTTCAACCGTCATTTGCGGATACCCGTGGGCTCAATCTCCACCGGCACGAAACGCTTGTCCGCGCTGAGCAACACTTGATCGAGCCGCACGCCGTCCTCCCGGTTATGAAACGTCAGCAGGTGCTTACCCTTCGCGAGTTTGAGGGGAACCGACGTGCGGGAAACAGGATAACGGACCCAGTGCCATACCTTATATGTGGCATCTTCGCCGAAAAGAAAGGTCGGCTGATCATCCAGTGACACGCTGAACGAGTTGCTGCACTCCCCCTCCCACCAGGCCCGACACCACAACGTGAAAAGACCATCCTCAGGGATTTCGACCGTAAACACCGCCTTCCCCGCCTCCAGCTTTGGCGGATTGCCCGCACCCTCCGGAATCTCCAGATAGACGCCAGAAGCCCCTGCGACGCCATTCGAGACAACGGCCATGGGTGCTTCGCAGCCTTTCGCTGTCTCCGCTTCAAAACAGATTTTTACGCCCGCAGCCTGTACCGCCACCGCCCCCATCGCACAGGCTGCCCAGATCCAAAAGAAAAATTTCATGGTCACATTATACGTTTTCCCGTCCGGCTCGGCAACAGGAAGAGGTGCCATATGTCAGGCTAAAAACAAAAAAGCCGTCCCCGCTAGGGAACGGCTTTTTCCAGTCGAATATGCCACCGCAAGGCGGCACGAGGGACTACCAACGGGACTCGCGACGCTCGCCGCCGCCGCCACGGCCGCCGCGGAATCCGCCGCCAGCGCCACCGCCGAAACCGCCGCCAGCGCCGCCACGACGCTCTTCGCGCGGCTTAGGCTGGGACTCATTCACGCGGAGAGCACGGCCATCAAGCTCCTGGCCGTTAAGCGCGTCAATCGCCGCCTGGGCTTGGGCCCGGTCAGGCATCTCAACGAAACCGAACCCCTTGGAACGGCCCGTCATGCGATCCGAAACGACACGCGCAGAGGCAACCTCGCCGTACGCCGCAAACGCGCTTCTCAGGGACTCATCATTCGTCGAATAGGCAAGATTGCCAACATAGATATCCATGTCTCTATCCTTCTCTACTTCACTCGCGCCATGTTGTATTCTGTGTCTGGCGGAACCGGAACCCATGGCCTGATCCGATTTCGTAGGCAACCCGCCTAAATACTGTCCTGCCTACACTGTGTAGGCACAAACAGCCCCAAATGGGTCTACTGTGTTGAATCGCAAGAAGGAACTCGTTACGCAGAAACGTGCAGCCGTAGAGTCAATACGGCAACGTCAGACGCGACAGGGCTTCAAGCATTCAAACTTTTCAAAAATCACTTACCACCCTTTTTCAGGTGGCTAACTCCATCACGACGAGCCGAAACCCAGTGTACCAGAGACGACGCAATAAATCAGCCGTTTCGCAATTGATGGTTTTACAATACTTGTTTTTTTGAAATTGTCAACCCCTTGAAAAAAAATAATATTAAAACCTGAATTGACGATAGGCACCCCTATCAGATAAACTCAATCGGCATTGTCAATTCGGATGCTTTGTCATCGGACTTGGGCTTTGCTGTTGTTAGCGATAGGTTACATATTACCGACACAAGCGAACGCCTCCTGCATCAGAAAGTGGACTAACAAAGCGGTTTGGCGGGCAGGCTATGGCCAATCAAGATGCCATACAGAGTTTCCTCAACCACCACGTGATGCATCACGCGGGCTCAATTGACGCGTGGAATGTGCCGTTTGTCCATTGGAATGCGCTCGAGTGGTTCCATTATGATTCGGTGATGGTTTTTTTGTCGCGGCGCTTCTGCTTCTTTTGGCGATCACCGTACGACGTTCCTACGGCGAGGTGCCGAAAGGGATCGCCGCCGTCGCCGAGACCTACGTGGTTTTCATCCGCGACAACCTTGTCTATCCCAATTTCGGCGCGGCCATCGGACGGGGTTTTCTCTCCTTCTTCTGCACCCTGTTCATTTTCATCCTCGGCGCGAATTTACTGGGACTGATCCCGATCTTCAGCACGGCGACAGGCAACGTCAGCGTAACGGCGGGCTTGGCCACGATCTTCATGTTCACTTGTCTCGGGGCCATACTCAAACTGCGTGGGCTGCACGGGCTCAAAGCCGCATTTATTCCGCACGGCCTGCCCGGATGGCTCATCCCGATCATGGCGGTGATGGAAGTCATCAGCTTTTTTTCGCGCGTATTCGCGCTGACGATCCGTCTGTTCTGCAATCTGCTGGCCGGACACATCGTGATCTATTCTCTGCTGGGCATGGTCGTGCTGTTCGGATGGGCGGCAACCCCGGCCGTGCTGATGGCGGTGCTGATGTATTTCTTCGAAGTTTTTGTGGCCTTTTTGCAGGCGTACATCTTCACCCTGCTCTCGGCGATTTTTATGAACATGATGGCTAATCCGGAACATTGATTCGGAAAGAAAAGAGGTACAAGATGATGGTTCCATTGGCAATGAGTACGGCGGCGGTCGGCGCTGGTTTTACGCTGATCGGCGCTGGTTTGGGAATTGGGCTTCTGTGGGCCGCCGGACTGCAAAGTATGGCACGTCAACCCGAGATGCAAGGGAAAATCCAGGTCGCGATGATCATCGGCGCCGCTTTTATCGAAGGCGCGGCCCTGTTCGCCTTGGTTATCTGTTTGATGAAGGGTTAATGGTCTGCGGCCGCCTGCCGAGGGCAAGGATGACAGAATGAGCGAAGTCGAACACGCCGGGGCCGTTGAGTCCGTTCCGGGCATACCGGAACCCATCCAGAAAATGACGAGCGACGTTATGCAGGTGTCTGACAAGATGATCCTGCTGACGTGGTTGGCTTTCGGCATCGCCGCATTGTGTCTTCACAAGCTGCTCTGGAAACCGATTCTCAAAGCTGTCGAGGGCCGCGAAAAATCCATCAGCGACGCTTTGGACGGCGCCAAGCAGGCGCGTCTGGAGATGGGGCGGAATCCGAAGAGCGCAAGCGCGAACTGATCGCTCAGGCCGAAGAAGAAGCCCGCGCGACGGCCGACCGCGCGTCGCGCGAAGCCGCGGCCGCGATCACCCGGGCGGACCGCGATGCCAAAGCCGTGGCGCAACGCAGGGTCGAAGAGGCCGAACAGGCGATCGAGGCCGAACAGCGCAAGGCGTTTGAAGCGGTACGCCGCGATTCCGCCGAGAAACTCGGCGACACGCTCGAGAAATTCCTTCGGCAGGAACTCACCGACGATCAGAAACGCGCTTACCAAACGGCGATCCTCGGCGAGGTGAAGTTATGAACGACGACGGCGTCTACGCCCGCGCGTATGCCCGCGCGCTCTATGGGGCCGCAACGGCACGGCACGAGGAGGCCAGCGTGACGCTCGACATCCTCGCGCTGGAGTTACAGTGGAACGGCTCGCCCGAACTGCGCAGTTTCTGCCGGAGCCATTTGAGGGGAAGCCCGAGCGACCATGCCCAAACCGTAGCGGATCTTTGGGGCGAGACGTTCACGCCGACGATCATAAGCTTTCTGGCGATGCTGGCCCAGCATGATCAGTTGTCGCTGATTCCACACGTTCTTCAGCAGTATCAGAAGCTGGACGACCGCGCGAAGAAGCGCAGCGACGTGCGCATGAGTTTCGCCTGCGAGCCGGAAGAGGAACAGATCAACCGGATACGGCAGCTCGTAACCGATGCGTGCGGACCAATCATGAAGGTCAGTGTGCGGATCGATCCCGCGCTCATCGCCGGCGTGCGCTTCACCTTCAACGACCAGCGGGTGGACGCCAGCCTCGCCGGACGAATAACCCGTTTGCGGTATGGCCTGAGTAAACCGATGCAGCCCGAAAAGGCCGCGAGCTAAGACTTTTCAGGAACCTTTTATGAACATTCAACTGAAACCCGATGAGATATCCGCCCTGTTGCGCCGCCAGATGCAGATGGTCGATAAACC
>CAZTDL010000409.1:0-4502 GCA_964612775.1 uncultured Lentisphaeraceae bacterium | reverse complement strand
GGACCGACGAAGAGCGCATCGATGCCGTTCACGGCCGCGATGTCCCGCGCATGACCGACCGCCTCGCCGCTCTCGATCTGCGCGAGGATCAACGGCCGTATGTCCGCGTCGGGAACGCTCATGCCGTAGCCGCAGGCGCGAACCGAGCGTGAATAGCCGCGCGTGCCGTGAGGCGGAAAGCGCGTTGCGCGTACCACGGCCTCTGCGTGCTCCGCCGTGTCTACATGGGGCACCATGATGCCGTCCGCGCCCCAGTCGAGGACGCGCTGGATGAGATCCGGATGCGGCGCGCCGACGCGTACAATGACCGCCGACGGGCTTCCGCGCAGGGCTTGCAGGTTTTGAAAGAGCGAAGCCTCGCCGCCGCAGCCGTGTTCGGGATCGAGCAGAAGCCAGTCGAAACCGCACTGGCCGACGAGCTCGGCGATGACGGGTGAACTGATCGAGAGCCAGGTCCCGAGGTGAAAAGAAGAGGTGCGCAGGTTTTGGATGGCTGTTGTGTTCATAGCGTGTGTCTGCTCTCTCATAAGATCGAGAAATCCTGTTTCTCGTTCAGACCGCGCAGGGCGGTTTCGATGCGGGTGCGCGTGAAGGTTTCCAAGTCTGAGCCGGACTGTCCGGCGCCGATCAGATAAAAGCCGTCGTTGCGTTTGAAATATCCGGCTCCAACCCGGATCACGGCTTTGACCAGCATGTTGCGCAACAGGTGAAGCCAAAACCGCGGCAGGTGATTTTCAGGGAGCGGCCGCACGTGCGCATATCCGGTCAGAGCGCGTTCGAGAACCGGCGCGCCGTAGAAACAGCCCAGCAGAGAAAGGTCGTCCATCGGATCGCCCGATACGGCGTCGTCCCAATCGATGAAGGCGATGATTTCCTTTGGCGAGCCGAGGATGTTCCATAGCGCGAGGTCTTTGTGTACCAGACACCCCGGTCCGATGTCAAGCAGGTGTCGGTTTTGCCGAACGGTCGTCATTACGGCGGCCGCTTGCTCGGCCGTGAAGAACGCGTGTTCGGTCAGGAAATCCAGATGGCGCCGGAGGTTGAGGAAGTAGTAGGTCGGGTAAGCGTCGTGGAGTCCGACGAGTTGGTCCAAGGCCTGCGCCCGCTTGGCGCTGAAGGGGCCGAAACCCGCGGGACGGATCGTCTGCCAGCGCGCGACGGCTTCGCCGATCGATTCCGCCAGTGCGGGCTAGGCGAGCGTGCCCTGTTTGTCGTGCCGATTCAGATCGGGATACGGCACGTATTCGATGACCTGCCAGGCGAACGACGTCGCTGTTCGACTGCAGTCGCAGGCGATCACCTGCGGAGTGGGGATGCCCAGCGCGCGGAGACGTTGAGAGATGGCGGATTCGACGGCGGAGTAGTTGTCCTGTTCGGGACCGTCTTCCGTGCGCACAAAGGCCTCTTGCGCGCCTAGGGCGAGACGGAAGGTCCGATGATTGCCTTGTCCGTCTGCCGGGCGGAGCGCGAGCGGGGTGTCGGGAAAACGTTTGACCAGCGCGCGCAAGAGCTGGGGCTCCTGTTGCGAAGCATCGGGGCGAACGGCTTCCGTGCCGTGGAAGGCGGCCGCGCGGTCGCATTTCCAGTAGTAGATGCCGGTGCGGTCTTGGGAGGGTATGGGATGTGTAGGACGCATAGGATGCGGGGGCTTATTTTAAAGGGCGGAAGCGCCAGTAGGCGGCCACAAGGCTGCCCAGCAAGGTTTGCACGACGCTGCAGAAGACGGCCGGCACGCCGACCAGAGGATTGAGCGCGAAATGGTTTTTGGCAAGCATGGCGGCCATGCCGCCGTTCTGCATGCCGACTTCGATGGCGACGGTGCGGGCGACATCGTCGCGGAATCGCCACAGACGCGTGAACCAGTAGCCGAGTGCGAAGCCGAGGCCATGCAGAAGCGTCAGGGCGAGCGTGAGCCGAGCGGCGTTGGCGACCACTTTTTCGGCATTGGGCGCGACGATGCTGCCTGCGATGAAAATGATGGCGACCACCGAGACGAGCGGTCCGAAAGCGGCGGCTTTGGCGACCGCGCGCGGAAACTTCCAGTTGCAGAATACGCCGATGAGCACGGGGGCGACCACGGCGCGCAGTGTGGAAAGGCAGATGCCCCACGCGTCCACTTCCACATAGGCGCCCGCGAGCGTCTTGCACCAGAGCGGCGTCATGACGAAGGCGGTGAGGGTGGAGGCCATGGTGAGGATCACCGAGAGGGCCACGTTGGCGCGAGCGAGATACGCGATCAGGTTCGAGGCGACGCCGCCGGGGCAGGCGGCCACAAGAATGAGTCCGGCCGCGAAACCGGATTCGAGATGCAGCGCGTGTCCGATAGCCCATCCGATGAGCGGCATGACCGTATACTGGCAGGCGAATCCCAGAGCGAAGGAGCCGGGGATTTTGAAGAGCCGCTTGAAATCGTCGATCGTCAGCGTGAAACCCATACCGAGCATAACCAGCGCGATGGCGTTTTCCATCCAGCGGCCCGAGAACCAGAGGAATGCGGGCGGATAGAGAATGCCGATCGCGGAGGAGAGCACGATCCAGAGGGGATAAAGATTGACGAAAAGGGTAATGATTTTCATGGTGTGGGGGCCGTGGCCGCAGTCGGAGCGGCCGGTCGTTCGCCCTTGCGTTTTTTGAGCGGTTTGCAGATGAGCATCCGGAGCT
The DNA here is from genome assembly GCA_964612775.1 of uncultured Lentisphaeraceae bacterium. Taxonomy (GTDB): domain Bacteria; phylum Verrucomicrobiota; class Kiritimatiellia; order RFP12; family UBA1067; genus DAOPZC01. The sequence continues at coordinate 1,841 of CAZTDL010000409.1, read as the reverse complement.
TCGATTTCGGCGCGGTGAGTTTACCGGCGAGCACGTCGTCTTCGGTGAAGCGCGCCATCAGAATCTCGCCGTCGGTCGCGCGGTTGCGGTCATAGGAAACGTAGAGCGTGCCGTCGGGCGCTTGGAAACCGTCGGGATAAGAAACCCCTTTGCGCTCGTCCAGCATGAGACCGCCTTTCCATGTCGCGCCTTCATCCTCGGAGAGCCATGCCGTGAGTTTGGAACGCCCTTCATGGCTGTCGATGGTTTCGCCGTGTTTCACGAGCAGGATGCGACCGGAGGCGAGGCGGCGGATATGGAAACGGGCGGCAGGATGCTTAAAGGGGGCGGGGGTGGGTGAGGCCCAAGTCGTGCCGCCGTCGGACGAGAAGCTTTGCATGACGCCCTTGCCGGTACGGGCCAACAGCCAGATGCGGCTGTCTTTGAGTTCGACGAACATGTGTTCGTCCCAATCCGGTTTCGGGAAGCGCACGCAGCCGCGTCGCATCCACGTTTTTCCCCGGTCGCTCGAAACGAAGACGTTCGCGCCGCGGAGGGGCTCCAGCTCCGTGTTCGCGAAACGCATGGGGCCTGAACCGCTGAAGGCGGGAAACTCGACGGGCAGCAGCCAATCGCCGTTGACGAGAACGGCGGGTTTGTTGAGCACCGCGCCGTGCCAGAGCCGCCGGGGCGCGGACCACACGGGTTCGGCCGCGTCGGGGTTATCGCAGATCGAGACCCACACGCCTTGACGGCCGTCGTAGTGGTTCATGGTTTGGTCGAAGAAGAACCAGAGGCGTCCGTCCGGCGCGGTCCAGAAGTTACCGACGATGACGGTTCGCGGCAGCGGCAGGTTCGGTAATTGGCTGTCGACGACAAGGCGAGGTTTGGACCACGTTTCGCCGCCGTCGTCGCTGGTGGCGGCAACCATGAAGGCCTTAGGCCCGTCTTCGCCGCCGACCCAGGCGGCCCAGAGGCGGCCGCACGGCGTGCGCGCGATGCCGAGGGTCATGCCGTAATCGAGCTTGTCATAGTCGTACTTCGGCAGCGGATGCGTGTTGATGACCGGCGGGATCAGCGAGAGGTCGGCGACGCGCTGGAGCGTCTCGCGTTCGTAGGCGCGGACCTCGCCGGCGGACATGGCCGCAAAGCGCGCCTCGGGCGCGGGCTCTTGGGCGAGGGAGAACAGGGCCGCGATGGCCGCGATGGACGTGAGGGTTTTTTCATGGATGGGCTCCTATGGTATCGATGTTTCCCGTGTAGCCGGGGCCGCCGCCGGCGACGTAGCCATCGCTGCGGCCGGAGGCATCGCGGCTGACCCAGAAGGCGTAAAGGCTGCCGCGCCGCAGCGCGAAACGGAGGCGCACGGTTTTGCCCGCGATCTCAGAGAGGTCTGCGCCGCTCTGCCATGTGACGGGCGCAAGGGTTTTGTCGGACGAGATGGGAACGCAATCGGCGAGAGTGAAAGGCTCGACGGCGTCGCCTGCCTCGTCGAGGATTTCGGCGCGGAGTTCGCCGTGCGGACAGTCGGCGTTGACGAAGAGGCGTGAGCCGGAGAAGCGCACCGGCCGGGTGGTCACGGTGCCGGCAGAAGCGCCGGCGTCGAGCGAGGCGAAGCCGTCGCGACGCAGGATCGACATGCCGATGGCGTTCGGATCGTACATGCATCCGCCGTTGATCGAGCCGTCCGGACGAACCGCGCCATCAGGATTGCCGCGGCAGCCGGAACGGTAGAAATAGAGTTTGTCGCCGACGATGGCGCAGAGGTTGCCGCCGCCCTCGACGAAGCCGCGGTCCCACGTGTCGGCACGGCTGGCGGGCAGATGCGCGCGGCGGTCGGGCCGCGACCAATGGAATCCGTC
>CAZTDL010000408.1:0-4504 GCA_964612775.1 uncultured Lentisphaeraceae bacterium | reverse complement strand
CACTCGGAAGGCAGCTCAGAAGGGAACTGCGCTTTCGCCTTCCAGCGCCAGTGCTCAAAGTCCTCGCTCTCCGCCAGCGTGAAACCCTGGTAGGTGAGCAGCATGCACCAGCGGTCGCCGTCGCGAACGCAGCTGCCCGTCGCAATGCCACGCGCCGGAGCCTCTTTCAGCGCCGTCGGATGTTCTTCCCAGTGAACGAGGTCTTTCGAGACCGCGTGTCCGACCCACTGGCCGCCGTGACGGCGCGACTGATCAGGCATAGCCTCTTTGTCGGGATATTCGAGGTAGAAGGCGTGGTAGGTGTCGCCGCTTTTCGCGAACCAAAAGTCCCAGGCGTTGTGCCCTTTCGGCGTGAACGCCGATGCCTGCAAACCTTCCCCGGCCGCACAATACGCGGCGCATGTCGCGCCGATCAAAGCCATCGTTGTCCATCTCATCCGTTTTCTCCTTAAAAGCGCGAACACGGCAAGGCGTAATAGGCGACTTCTGCCAAAAAAACTCGCATAGGTTGATTTTCGAATAATCGTAATAACGGAGCGCACGCTCGATCTCTTCCCGCACGGGCCCCGCTCCTCCGGCCAGCGCAACAATGGCGGCAGCCGTCAACGGGTTCGTCACCGTCGAACGTTCGTAGTCCTTCTGATCGCCCAGCACCTCTTTCCTTCCAGTCGATGCGACCCGCGCGGCATCGGCCTGTGTTTTCTGAGGTTCCCAGCGGTATCCCTCGCGCCAGTCGGCATAGCCAAAAGGCTCCGTATTCAGGTTATTGAAACGTTGATAGGCACCAATCAAACGAGAGGCCCGCCCGGCGTTCAGGACAAGGCCCTTGCGGTAATACGCGCGAACGCGGTCATCGGTCTCCATCTCCGCCAGTTGGGACAGCGACCCTTGCGCGGCGATATAAATCCACAATAATTCCGATTCCAAATTTTTAAACCCCGACAGATCGGCCTCATATCCGGTCGCACAGATCTCAAGTCGCGTCTTATTCGTTCCCTCAAACTGAGCATCGCGTTCCCGCACATAGCGCTCGAACCAGATCTTATCGCCGGTCACATCATACATGGCCCGAAGAATAAAGAGATAGTGTACCGCGCTCCGAAACGGAAGGCCGCGCTTGAACTCGCACCTGAACTGACCTTTGAAGGCTCCATCGCACGGACAACGCCAATCTGTCGCCTCCAGCACGTCGGCAACTTCCCTCATTTTATCCACAACCCGTTGCAACTCGTCTCCTTGCGGGAGCCCGCTTTTAACGTAGGCGTGCAAACCGTAGAACCACGGAATCGTCTGGTCGTCAGATCCCAGAGGGTAGTGACAAAGGCCGTCGGCACCAAACCCCCTCGCGATAAACCCCGGAACATTGGAGGCCGACGCGCATTTCACAAGTCCTTTCGCCAACCGATGCGCCTGTTCCCTGTCGGACGGCAGGCCGCTCCGCCTCGCCCGTTCACAGACCGCCGGCAGATAGAGGCCCGTGAACATCGGACCGTTTTCGATCGGACTGTTCCACCCGATCGCGTTCGGTTTGCCCAACCGACAGTCCTCCGGCGTCGGCAATTCGCCGACGTAGTCATACAAGATGCCGTCCGCGCTGATAAACCGTTTCCACAGATTCGCATGCGCCGCATCCACAGCCTCTTCCACCGACGGAAGCGAAGCCCCTTCCGCCGCCCAACCGCAGACCTCCACCCGGCTCACGCGTACCCCCTCGATTCCAGAGGCCACTACCGCACTCTTCGCCCACAGCCCCGGACGGCAACTCACCAGCGTGCGCTGCCCCGCGATCTCCGCGTCCACCACCGATCCGCCCATCTTAGGATCCCGGAAGACGATGACCCGCAGCGTGAACGGCGGGTCCATGCCCCGCACGTTCTCGATGCTGAAATTCCGTCCCTGCCGATGGAAGTTCGGATGCGCGCAGCCTTTGCCCGCCCACGCCTCGCCGGCGTGTTTCGCCTCCATGATTTCGCGTCCGGTCGGCAAGACCGCCGCAACGCCGTCCGCGACGGCGTCGTTCCACTGCGCCCGTCCCCGAAGGACGTCGAGCTGAAGTTCGCAGCCGCTTTTCCCGTCCGCCCCCGACAGGCGCAGGGCGAACACGCCGTTCGTTCCCGCGCCAGGCCCGATTGTGAAGGACAAAAGCGCACGTCCGGACGGTGGCAGATCGAACGACGCCCCCTCCGGTGTCGTCCGGTTGCCGCCGCACGGCGGCACCGCTTCCTCCGGCCACTTCATGCCCAGCGTCCCGTCCTCGTATTGAACCAGTTCCCGCAAGACGAGATGGCCGCCCCAGCCCTGGCCGCCGAGCCAGCCCGCCAGAATGCGCCGGTTGCCGGTGAATTCGGCCACCATAGGCACGCCCAGTCCGTCGTACACATCGCGTCCTTCGCCCGCCAGATCAACATACGTCCCGCCCTTGCCCGAGGGGCTGCACCACAGGCCGGTGAAGCCGCCCATCAGATAATGTCGTCCGTTCCAGTTAAACGCGCACTGACATTCGGTCGTCGGCTCCATGCTGCTCTTGGGAGGAAAGAGCGTGTCGACACAGGTCCACTCGCCCGGCAGCGACGTCGCCTGCCAGAGCCCGGCAGCGCCGTAACCGCCGTACAAAATGAGCGTTCCGTCCGGCTGTCCGTAAATCGTGGGGTTCTCGCTCAGATGAACCATCACCTGCGACTTGCGGAACTGAATATCGTCGTCGCTCACCGCGTAGGTCATGCCCGCCGGCACCGCCGAGGAATTCGCGCAGGCGAACACGCCGAAGCGCCCGGTTTTCTGAAAATACGCCTGCATCTCCGGCAACATCGTCTTTTCGCGCGGAAACAGACGCGTCGTGTGCAGTCCGTATGAAAGGCAGAGCTTATCCCGGTAGACGAACGGCGTGCCCGTACCGAGGGTTTCCCACTGCTCGTCCAGGTCTGCGGCGGGCGGATGCTCAAACCAATGCTTGAGATCCGGACTGGAGAGATGCGCGAAATAATGCCCGCCTTGACCGAACTTGCTGCGATGATGCCGCCGGTCGATCAGATAGAAAACGTGATAACGTCCGTTGTGAAAACCGACCGCGACGTCGCCCACCCACGCGTTGTGCCCTTCCGGCGTGAAGTACTGCGCGTGCGGGATCGGACGCGAAAGCGGACGCGGCGCATCGGCCGGCGGAGGCGTCCGGAGCGCGGCCGATGTCACGCGCGGCGACTTCAGAGCCCACACGGTATTCGTCTCCCACAGCACGCGGCCGAACGGAAAGTCCTCATCGTACAGTTCGTCCACCCGCATCTGCCAGCGCGCGCCCGCAAAACGCAACTCTATTTCGTGTGTCCCCTCTGACCTCGCGAGTCGCGACAACGGCACGCCCACGGTCATCGTATTCCACTCGGGATGTTCCTGCGAATGCAGCGCGATTCGCGCCTCCAAGACCGGGCATGAGCCGTCCTCGCAGCGGAAGTTCAGATAGTTCTGGCGTCCGTCGAAACCGCGCTGCGCCGGGTCCGTCCCGGCCTGCCGCACGAAAACCTCCGCCGCGCCCGGAAGTTCAAGCAGCACTTCGCGCGCTTTGACGTTCGACAAATCCGCCGTCAGCTTCAGCGCGAAGCCTGCCGCGTCCGACGCCACGCCCACGGGCGACATCGGCCTCTGGGCATTCAAGACGCTTTGCGGCGGCGTCTCCGCCACCGCCGTTCCAAGCACCAGTGCGGCCACGGCCCCCCAAAAAAGGCTTTCCTCTTTCATACGCTCCCTTCCCCCAATGATTTTCTATAAATCAACGGCACAAGACATACGATGTATCAAGCGCGTTGATTTTTGTGTCTTCGCGTGTGTTGCTCGCACCCGCGTTTTCACCCGATGACCGCCATCTGACCCGATGGCACCGCCAACCTCAACGTCGCCTCGTACGTCAATCCTTCCACGAACGGCAGCAGCAGCTCCAGCACATCGTCCCGCTGAAAATGTTCCGGCTTCGTTTCCGGATGCGGATAGTAAATCAGGCCGGCAACCGGTTCCGCGCCGTCGCGAAGCAAGCGCACATCGAAAAAAGAAAAATCTTCCGCTGGCGCAGCGGGATGCCACTTCACCGCGCGAAAAGTATGCCGCGCCTTTACGACCCGATATTTCAGCGGCGCAAGGCTCACATTGATTGTCCCTCGATAATATGCGGTCAGGTCGAGCCCCAGCGCCTGAAAAAACGGCGTCTGCATCTGAAGCGTGCCGCCCGGGAAACGGGGATTGCCGTTGCTGCCCGACGCCACGCGGTGTCCCGGCACAACGCGCGCATCGAACGTTTGCCATCCATCGCTCTTCACTTCATCCTCCGATTCATGTCTTCAAGCGACACCCGTTTTGTCTCGGGATAGAAAAACCAAACGACGGCGACCTGCGCGATCATCATCACCGCGAAAAATGCGAACGGCGCGCCCGCATGGGGCTGTCCCGCATCGCGGGCAAAAACGGGAAAGGTCCAAGAGACCAGCATGGCAAAAAACCAATGCGTGAAGCTCCCGAG
>CAZTDL010000407.1:0-4525 GCA_964612775.1 uncultured Lentisphaeraceae bacterium | reverse complement strand
CGAAAATAATACTCAAGGATGTGTTCACTAATCCGCGCTACCGACAGGGAAAGCAACTGATTGAGATAGATGCCAAAAAGATGCCGCAGTTTGCTTCTATCCTGCCTGCGCGGTTTGTAGTCGCTCCCGAAGAAGCGGAGGAATTTTCGGGGCACACTGAGGTGATGCTTGTCGGGGACGATCTGGCGTCCCTTATTCCGGAAGCGTGCGACACTTTTCAGAAGTATTTGCGTTATACCGAGGAACATCCGAATGACAGCTCTAGCAGACGTATTGTGGTTGCCACAGAAGGGCGAAAATTGGAAGGGCTAAGTGCCGAGGTGCGGCAGATCGTGAGTTTGCGAGAATTTGCACGCGCATTTCACGACGTGGACGATGTGGAATTGTCCGAAAATGCTTTGCGGTGGATGTGCGGGAGGGGAAAAGAAGGCGAGGGAAAGACACTGTCTGAAACACTCAAGACGCTGTTCTTCCCTAAAGGTGGAGTCACGAAGCGCATGTTGCGCGTGTTTGACGAATGTAAGGGTGCGGAACGCGAGGCGGCGTTGTGGCTGGCAAGGCACATTGCAACTAAGGGAAGTTATCTAGAGCGTGTCGCAGGGCAAGAGGGAGTTGCCGTCGGCAACTTCCGTTCCGCATATGTCACGGGCGCGGCTGAATGGCTGGATAAAGCGGATGCATATGCTGACGAACGCAGGGATGCTATACAGGAGGCGTGTGTTAAAATGTCCGGCTCGGACATCCGGCAGTTCATATTTCGCTGCGCAGGCGAATCCACATCGCGGGTCGCGCCGTGGCTGAATTGCGGGACGGAAGAGGAACGGGCGGAACACCTGCGGCGTTGCGCGGTGGACGGCGTTGTGTCAAACGCCGTTAAAGAAATGTATCCAGAAGCGGCAGCGTATTTGAACGCGGATTTTGTTTTCGGCGACGTGACCCTTGAAGATTATTTTGTGGAATACCGTGAACTGAAAATGGCTGGTCGCGTGACACCTGAGTTTTACGCGAAAGCGGGGCGGGTGGTGCCGCCGAGTTCGGTGCAATCGCGTGACGCGGTGGTGCAACGGTACGCATCAGACAACGGTTGCGCGTTGCTGGTTGTGGACGCCATGGGCGCGGAGTGGCTGCCCATGTTGGTGGCGATGGCACGGGAGAGGAATCTGGGCGTGGATTCGCTGGCAGTCGGCGAGGCACATTTGCCGACCACGACGCGGTTCAACAACATCCATTGGCCAGACGCGACGCGACGATTGCATGATATCAAACGCTTTGACAACATCGCGCACAACGGTGCGGAGATGCATGAGGCGAGGTGTGCGGAGGAGAATTTGGCTGTGGCTTTGGACGTAATCGGCAGCGAGGTGTTACCACGTGTGGCCGATGGGCTGGCACGGTTTGAGCGAGTGCTTGTCACAGCAGATCATGGGAGTTCGCGGCTGGCGATGCTGGCGTGGCAGTCCGAACCGAGACTTGCGCGAACGCTTGATTGCGAAGAAAGCGCTGAAGTCGCCGATTGGCGCTACCGCGAGCGGGCGGCGCAAGGCGGATGTCCGCCTGAACTGGAGGAGGCCTTAGACGGCAGGCATTGGATAGTGCGCGGCTATGACCGACTGCCCAAGAAGGGCGGGGGGCAGGGGTTTGAACTACATGGTGGGGCTACTCTGGAGGAGCGGCTTGTGCCGGTGGTGCTTTTCTCTCGGACGGGGCAGTTTGTGCCGAAGGCGAAGATCGCTGGCAAACGGGCGCAGATTGTTGAAAAGGCCGATTTTGATTTGTAGTTTCAACGAGGGCATTTAACTATGATTGATACTGAAAAATTGCGGGCGGCATTCCCGGACACGACGGTCTTCAAGGACCCAAACATCGTGGCGATCTTTAAGGCGGCGTCGATTCCGTCGTTTTTGAGGGACTGGATTTTAAAGCGCAAGGCAGAGTCGGACGGCAGAATCCACGATGCAGAGGCATTGCGTAAATACATTTACGCAATCATCCCGCGCCGGGAGAATTTGCTGGAATTGAAGGACGCGGCGCGAAGTGAGGGACGAACGAAGAACTTTCTGGCCAAGATAGAAATTCAATTTAGCGTGCGATCCAACGAGTACACGTTTGCGATATCGGAGTTGGGGCTGGGGCATGCAGAGACACTGATTGAGGATTATGTCTGGAACAGGATCAAAGATGATGTCGTAAAAACGGCGGGTGGCTGGGGGCTTGTGCAACTGGGATACCGTAGCCCCGACGACGAGAACCCGCGAGGATGTTTCACGCTCTTAGAATACAAGAATTTTTGTCCGTACACGATTGATCTGGACGCCTATAGAGAGGCTCGCAGTCAGTTTACGGCCGAGGAGTGGATCGACGTTCTGTTGGGAGCGATCGACTACAACCCGGAGGGCTATGAAGACTGGGTGCAGAAACACACGGTGCTGACACGTCTGTTGCCGTTCATCGAACCGCGCCTGAATATGGTGGAACTGGCACCCAAGGGAACGGGGAAGTCGTATCTATTCGGACGGGTCGGGAAATACGGCTGGCTGGTCAGCGGAGGGACGTTGACGCGGGCGAAAATGTTCGGCGACATAAACGGAAAAACACCTGGCCTGATCGCGTCGAACGACTTCGTGGCGCTGGACGAAATCCAGTCGATCAACTTCAACGATCCGAGCGAGATGCAGGGCGGACTTAAAGCCTACATGGAAAGTGGGGAGATCACGGTTGGCAAGAACCGAATCATCGGTGGGGCTGGCGTTATCCTGCTTGGGAACATTCCGCAAACAGAGATGGATGAGACAAGGGACATGTTCCAGCGGTTGCCAGATGTGTTCCACGAGTCGGCATTGTTGGACCGGTTTCATGGCTTTATCCGGGGGCGCGACATCCCGCGCATGAGCGAGAATCTTAAAATCAACGGCTGGGCGCTGAACACGGAATATTTTTCCGAAATCATGCACCTACTGCGACAACCGTCGGAAACAATGATTTATCGGCATGTTGTTGAAAGACTGGTGCAATATCCTTCCGGGGCGGACACTCGCGACACGGAAGCGGTTTTGCGGCTGAGTACAGCATATCTCAAACTGCTCTTTCCGCACGTCACCGAGCCGACCAGGATCGACAAGGGTGAGTTCAAACGATGCTGTCTGCGGCCTGCCGTTCAGATGCGCACGGTGATCCGGCAGCAGTTGCAGGCCATAGATCCGCTTGAATATGGCGGGAAAAATGTGGCTGCATATACGTTGCGCGAGGAAGGGCAATGAGCGGCGGGAAACAGATCGGTTGTGCCTATTGCGACAAAGAGAATCTCTCCAAGGATGAAATCGGACTTAACAAGAAACTCATCCACCGGCAGATCGAACGGATGATGTGTATGACCTGTATGGCCGCATATTTCGAGACGACAGAAGAGGCTCTCTGCGAAAAAGTAGAGGAGTTCAGACGCCAGGGCTGCACGTTGTTTGGGTGATATTGAACAAGAGAACAGTTTTTTAAATTATCGAAGTTCAGTCCCGATGCGGCGCCGCCCGAATGCCGAACGCTGAACGTCGAACTCAGAAGTGAGAGAATGCTCAACGCTCAACGTTTAACGCTCAAGGAAAATCCTCTGCGGGCTTTGCGTCCTCTGCGCGAGGATTAGTAACGCCGAACGTCGAAGTGGGGAAGAGAAGAAGTTCTAAAGTGAGGAAATTGGGGAATACACAACACGGAAGGGTGCAATCACGTTTTGCCTTCCAGTTGCGTGGATGCGAGGAGGGCTTGGCCTTTGGGGGTGAGGCGGTATTTCTGGCTCTTGCTTCTCGGCTTGCCGGGAATGGTCATCTCAATAAACCGCAGGCTCAACAATCGATTCATGGCGGTGCCGTAATTTCGGGTGCGCCGGGGATAACCGAGTCGGGCAATAATCTCGGGTGTCGCTTGCGGTATGGGGGCGAGAATCTTTTCGCGAATTTTCTGCGGGATGATCATGACCGCTTTACGGGCTTCGGCGGTGGGAAGCTGACGGGCCTCTTTCCACTCGTCCATGCGCTCGGCGAAAAAGCCTTGCAGATTGGCGACGTCCAGCGTGGTCTCCTTGCCGTCTTGGAAGAGCAGGAGCAGATTGTAAATGTCTTTCGGGGAGTTGTTGAAGGGCGTGGCCGAGATCAGCATGACCTTCTTGGTTTCGAGACGGTTAATAGAACAAGAACGGAATGATGCTTTTGGCTGCGCGCTCGAAGGCCGGCGTCTGGCGCGTCCAGCAAAGTTCAATCCCGATGCGACGTTACTCGAATGCCATCGAAAGAGCTTGCTGGGGAAGTGATGGAGAGAAACGCTGGGAAGAAGTTCTAAAGTTCCAAAGTCTCGCCCGTGCCACTTTTTCAGCAGAATGCTGCGGAAGACAGGATTGGGGTGAAGCGTCCCGTCTTGCACACGCATGGCATTCAGTCGCCGCTATTTCTTTGAGAAATGTTTGACGCCGTCGATTGCCTTGAAATGGCTGTCTTGCGTCCAGAGTGTGGCTTCGAACGCATGGGCGGTAGCGAGGATG
>CAZTDL010000406.1:0-4533 GCA_964612775.1 uncultured Lentisphaeraceae bacterium | reverse complement strand
GAACGAGGGTCGGCGGCAACACGCGGGCTATTGGCGCGGCCGATAAGACAGCAGACGCGGCCGCGCGCCGCATCTTATCGCTCACCGCACGACGGACCGTGTCGGCCGGTCTGCCGGACCGAAAGGAACGCGTACGCACGATCGAAGGGTACCCGGTTGACACGATTAACTTCTCGCATTATGCTGTGCGCCATCATGTCGAAGCGTCGAAAGTCATCTGAGAGCCCGCACGTCGTCATTCTGACGTCCACCATCGTTAAGGGACTACACGATATCCTGCAGGGCGTGCTGCAATACGGGCAAGAGCACGGCCCGTGGCGCATCTATCAGCAGGAAAGGCGACGTTGGATGTACCAATTGAAGAATATGAAGCAGTGGGGGTGCACCGGTGTCATTGCGGCTGACCACCATTCTGTTCACGAGGCAAAGCTCATCGCCGATCTCGGCGTACCGGTGATCGTCCTGCTCCAGCCCCAAGCGATGCGGCACCCCTCATATCCCCTCTTCCCCTATGCCTGCGTGTTATGGGATTCCGTCGCCATCGGGCGCATGGCCGCCCGTTATTTTTTGGACAGGCATTACACCCGGTTCGCCTTTGTCGGTGACACGCACAGCGAAACATACTGGTCGCGCGAACGCGAGCAAACCTTCCGGAAGGTCCTGCAAGAGGCCGGCCACCACTTCTGTCATGTTTATGGCCCCTGTACCGCGGCAGAACAACTCGACTGGGCCGTCGAGCGTCCCCGCATGGAGGCTTGGCTGAAAGCGCTGCCTCAACCCATCGCCCTTTTTGCGCCGAACGACCGGCGCGGAAAGCAGGTGCTGGATGCGTGCATGGACGCGGGGCTTTCCGTTCCCGACGAGGTCGCCGTGCTCGGTGTGGACAACGACGAATGGATCTGCGAGGCGGCCGTCCCGACTCTCTCCAGTATCCGGTGCGCCCCGCACCAAGCAGGGTACCAGATCGCAGAACATTTGGATCGGCTGATGCGCGGCGAACGCCTTCCCAAAAGGGAATACCTCGTTTTTCCGACGAGCGTCGTCACGCGCCAATCCACCGACTGGATGGCCGTCGAAGACCAGCGGATGGCCCGGGCGCTAACCCATATCCAAAAAAACGCCATGCAGCCGGATCTTCGCGTCGACGATGTGGCTCGAATCATCGGGCTCTCCCGACGGGCGACCGAAATCCGATTCAGAAATGCAACGGGGCGTACGATTCGCGAAGAAATCGAGCATGTCCGATTGGAACAGCTCCGCGCCCTTTTAGTCGAGACAGACAAAAAGATCGGGGATTTGGCCCTGCAGTGCGGCTTTGTCTGCGAAACCCATCTCGGTCGGATTTTCCGTAAGCGCTTCGGAACCACCATGGGGCAATTCCGCACCGCTTCCCGCAATCGAAAATGCGGATCCGCCCCTTAACGCTTATCCGCGGGGATGACCCCGGCACGTCTTTTTGCTACACTGTCTCAGACAAAGGGAATGTTCTGCTTTGGGGAAGGCAGTCTCCCCCTCGCATTTCCGAACGGGGATCATGAAATGAGTAAAACGGGTTGGTCTGTCTGGCTGTTCTGGATTTTAACAACAGGTTTTGCGCGCTCGCAAAGCGAGTCGTTCCAAGCGAGTTTGACGCCGGACTGTGCGGTGCACGGGCGAAACACGCAGATCGAAGGTCTGACGCTCAGCGTCTGGGGAGAAAATCCGCAGACCGCATTCTCGATCGGACTGGTGAATGGTTCGACGGGCGAAAGCATCGGACTGAGTCTCGGCCTCATGAACTACGCGGACTCCTATTCGGGCGCGCAATGGTCCCTTTTCAATTTCACCGAAAGCAACTTCACCGGCTGGCAAGGCGGTCCCTGTTTCGGTCTGGTGGGAAGCATCCTCAACTATACGGGCGGCACCACCAGCGGTTTGCAGACCGGCGTGATCAACCTGACGGGCGGGCTCGAAGGCGTGCAGGCGGGGTTCATCAACTATGCGCAAAGGGTCGACATGGGCTTGCAGATCGGGCTCATAAACCTGATCGGCAACACCGAAGGCTGGGGTGAAAACTGGCCGCGCGAAATCGGTCCCGGAATGATTCTGGCCAACTGGCGGTTTTAGCGTCGTTTCCACCTCAGCGGGCATCGCAGGCAGGGCAAAAAAGAACCCGCCGGCCAAGGGCAGACGGGTTTTTCACGGACAGACACAGAAGCAAAAGTGCCGCGACTTTAATTGGCGGCGTGACGCCGTTGCTGACGCGTGAGCGGATTCTCGACGGTCATGCCGCCGTTTTCCAGATCGTGTTTATGCGTGCTGTTGCGGCGAATCATCCACATCTGCACGATAGACAACACTTGGCTCACCGTCCAATAGAGCGACAGCGCTGACGGGAAACTGTAGAACATGAAGAGCATCATGATCGGCATCATGACCATCATCATCTTCTGCTGCTGGGGATCGCCGGTTGACGGGGTGAGGTAGCTCTGCAGCGCCATTGTGGCCGCCATCAGGATCGGCAAAATGTTCAGCGGCATCGGCAGGATGCCGGCCAGCAGATTTTCCGGCTCGCTCAGGTCGACGATCCAGAGGAACGGCGCGTAGCGCAGTTCGACCGCGCTGCGCAACACCGTGAAGAGCGCGATAAAGACCGGGATCTGAATCAGCATGGGCAGACAACTCGACAAGGGGTTCACCTTGTTTTCGCGATAGAGGGCCCACGTCTCCTGCTGCATCTTCTGAGGATTATCCTTGAACTGTTTCTGAAGCTCCTTCAGCTTCGGCTGAAGCTCCTGCATCTTTTTCATGCTGACCGTGCTCTTGTGCGTCAGCGGCCAGAAAATGATACGCACCAGGAAGGTGAGCAGGAGAATCGCGACACCGTAGTTCGGAAGCAGCTTATAGAAGAAATTCAGAGTCGGCACGAGCAACTTGCAGAACCAGGTGAAGGTTCCGAACTGCATCACCGCATCCATACCGTTGCCGAGGCCTTGCAGCAGCGAGAGTTTTTTGGGCCCGATGAAAAACGTATAGTCACGCGTCCGCGTCTCCCCTTGGCCCAACACGCATCCCGCGAAAAAAGCGGCGGCGGAAACTTCGTTCAATGAGTAGGTCGGCTTGTTCATGTCGCGGGACATCTTAACCATAAAGCCGCAATTGGTTTCCGAGGATGAAAAACCCGTCACAAAAAAGCGTGACTTGATCGCCACCCACTGTTGCGGCTCCAACACGGGGACGGTCACTTGGTCCGGCATGCCGACAGCGGAAGGCTTGGCGCCGCCGCAGCCAAACCCGCCGTTGCCGGAGCCCACCAAATACTGTTTGGTCGCTTTCTCCTTGTCCCAGAAATGGACTTTGGCATTGGCAAAGGCCGGAAGCGAATCGATCGACAACATATCGTTTTTAGAGGTGCCTCGCCGCATCGCGCCAATGGACACGCTGTTCGTGCCGAGCGTGAGCACTTTCGCGCCCTCATTGCGGAGCGTGTCGGTCACATGGACTTGATAATTCTTCTGCAACTCCATGCGGCGCGTCAAAATCAACCCCTGCTCCGTCACGGAAGAAAACGTTACCACGTTGCCGGATTCGCCCCGGTCCACATGATAGGCCGCATTGATGGCGAGGCCCGGCAGACCGGCGATCTCAAGGCCCGGCGCATTCGAGAAATCAAGCGTGACCGGCGGATTCTTCTCGCTCGCCTTGCCCGGTTCCGTCAGAAATTTATTCAGCGTGACCTGTTTGATCACGGCACCATGGGAAGAGACCAACAGCGTCATCTCTCCGCCGTTCAGCTTCACGATCTCTTCAGGGACGGAAGATGAAACCAGCGCAACCGCCGTCACCGGCGAGGCGACGGAAGCCGCCTCCGAAACGGGAGCGCTCAGCGTGGTCTGCCCGCCCGCAGGGGCGTTTGTCACGGTTGCCGCGGCAGGCGGCGGATTTTTTGCGGCATGCCTCGCCCGCTCAGCCGTCTGCCTGTTACTGTAAAACATCCACCCGATCAAAGCCAAGCCCAGAAGAATTGCAACCATCCGCTCTTGTTTGTTCATGATTTATGCTTCCAAAGTTTCAACGCGCTCCGCGTGAGATTCGAAAATTCCGGACACACCCGACCGCCTTCTTCTCGACCTCCCGCTTTCAGACCATACCCGATCTATCCCTCCGTCGACCGGTCCCGCTTCGGCGGCACAGGATCATATCCCGAAGGGCCGAAGGGGCGACACCTCAAAAGCCGCCGGAAGGTCAACCAGCACCCCTTCAATACGCCGTGAACCCGCAGCGCCTCAATGCAATATACCGAACAGGAAGGTTCAAAGCGGCAACAATTGCCCAAATGCGGCGAAAGCACACTCTGATACATTCGCACAAAAAAGATAAGAACCTCGCTCAGCGCGTGACTGATGACGGACACGACTATCTTCATCCGCACCTCCGTCACCCATGCGTGCCCCCTTGTGCCGGCTTTGGATTCCACAGCTTGGCTCGGCGGCAAACGGTTTCAAAATCACGCATCACATCCTGGCATTTCCTGCCAGCGATCCCCGCACGCGC
>CAZTDL010000405.1:0-4534 GCA_964612775.1 uncultured Lentisphaeraceae bacterium | reverse complement strand
TTTCTTGAATGTATAGGGAGTCACTTTTCATCCCCAAGGCGTTGCGTTGATCAGCACCACGAGATAGATAGAGGTCAAGATCTCCATCACAATCAACGTCGAACCAACATGCACAATGGTTATCGGTTATACCAAACACCGTGCCCAACAAGGGAACTTGCGCCTTCCCTAACCCCATGATAACGGATCGGCCGTCGTCGATATTATCACTTAATAACTGCATCTCGAACGGTGTCGAAAACGCATCCGTTTTGAAAGACAGTAATCCACGGCGTGCTCTGTCCGAATCACCTGTCACCAGGAGCCGTTGACCTTTATACGAGACGGCACTCGGCTCAACACCTGCCACATGAACGTCAACGAACCGTGCCCGTGAATCCAACGTCAACACTATCGCGCCCGGCGATTTCCACGATAGTAACCAGCCACCGAATGGATCCTGCGAATGCCACAACCGGAACCCTGCTTCATCCGACTCCATGGGAGAATGCCCCACTACATCCAAATCATTCGGCACGCTCACTAAACCAGAGTCAGGCGTCACGTCTTGAAACTTTCCGCCCCCGATATTCTTGAACAGCACCGGTGAGCTGAGGTGATTTATGACAAGTAAGTCCTGAAGTCCATCTCTATCGTAGTCTGCGGCAACGAGGTCATAGGTAGTGGCACTCCTGGAAAGCCCTGCGGATGACGTGCCATCCACGAACTGCCAACTCGGTACATTCGACGAGCACGCCACAACGGCGAAACACCCAGCCACCGCACATACCGTCGCACCAACCCTCTGATTACAAGTCATTTGCGCTCCATACACTAGCCAATAGTCACGCCCTACCGAGTCGTTAGTCATCTAACAGAACTTTGTATCCAAGCTTCTCCAGCATTGGTCCTGCATGCACCATCATGCGCGCAACGACGTCCATTGGCTGTTTTTTGTACGAGCCGATATTCGGTATAAACCCCTTCGATTCTGCCGCCTTGATGTCTTGCAACCCGATCCAGTGGTCGTGCTGAAACTGATGAAACTTCAACACACCGGGCTCCCACGCCTCCCCTAGAAACTCAAATAATGGTGGCAGACAGGAGGCAGGCTCGGTCACGAGATCCTCATAGTGCACAGTGAAGCATCGCGATGGATGAGCCTCGCGAAAGGCCAGCATTTTCTCGCACTGTTTCGCCCAATACCGCGCCGCCCCTGCATGGTGGTCGCCCCCACATGCGGCGACATACTCCTCCACCTCGGGAATCGGCGTTCCAACAATCGAGCAGGCCGAATCAAGGCCGTGCCGGTAGATCATGAGGTATTTGCACCGACCCTCGAAAAGCTCGTCGATGAACTCGAGGCAACCGATGTAGGAAGGCGTCTTATCCGCCCACCGCGGCTTATCTCGAGCGGCTGCGTATACCTCGAAAAAATAGGACGAGAGATCGTGCACCTTCCGAAGCACATGCTGCCGATCGAAACCCATCGCCGTAAGCCCTGTCATGCCCTTCTGGTCATCGAGGAGGTGGCTCAACGGGAGGAGGAAGAAGCTCTCCGCGGGACAGGCAATCCGGGAGTGGCTATCCAGCAGAAGGCGCATGAGCGTCGTCCCGGATCGGTGCACACCCACGACGAAGATCGGCTCCACGCCCTCATGGCGCTGAGTGGGTACAACAATCACACGCTTCGTACGACGCAGTTCTATGACAGCCTCTCGCACAATCCGTCTTAGAGCGCCATTCAGGTGTCGCAGAAAACCATAAAGCAGTTCAGCCATTCCCGCCCCTCAATCCGTGGTCCAACATGCCTCCACTTTCCAAGCTGAGAAGGAGCTCCTCGTATCGTCTGATTGCAACATCCCACGAATATTCGCCTTCCACTAAGGCTCGCCCCGATCCCCCGATCCGGTCGCCGCGCGCGTAGTCGCCAAGAAGCGCCACGGTCTGTTCGACAAACTCGTCCTCGGATGTTGCGAGCAACACGTTCTCTCCATCCGCCACAGCTAGACCAGAACACGCCTCTGGGGTGGAGACCACGGGGAGGCCCATCGCCATTGCCTCCAGCAGCTTGTTCTTTATCCCGGTTCCGATCCACATCGGGCAGACGTACACGGCGGCCCTCGACAGATAGTCACGCATGTCGTTGACGAACCCTGTCACCGTCACCCCGTCCATCTCACCAAGCGCCGTAACTTGCGGCTCGGGGGACGCGCCCACGATGAGAAGCTCCGCATCGGGAATCGCGTGGCGTATCCGAGGAAAAATAGACCTTCCCAAGGTCACCGCCGTCCGGACGTTCGGAAAATATGCCATGTTCCCAGTAAAGATCACCGTTGGGCGACAAATCCGCTGCGCAGGCGGCTGGAAGTACTCGCAATCCACGCCATTGTGAATCACGTGCATATCTACCCCAGGATTATCCGCTACTAATATCTCTGCATCACGCTCGGCCACAACGACGGTGGACGACACCCTTGGCAGCAGATATCTCTCAAGACGTCTCGTTGCCCGCCACTGTCTCCATACCCTCAGCTTCTCAACCATCGGCCCCTTCACGCTGAGGAGTTGGCGCTTCCTCCAGCTCTGGCAGTCGTGACAAGCCAGCAGCGTCGGAACATCACCACACGCCCCGACAAAATAGGTCGCCGCGTGCAAACTTTCCACGTGTATCACGTCATACCGGCGTGCATGAAGCACCTTCTGGACAACCCTCCGCGCGTCGCGATTTCCCGGACTGAGACGCGCACGCCGCCAACGTGGGCTTAACCGACATGCTAGGTTCGGACGAATCTGCACATGGGCAGAGATCGGTATGAGAGACACGCTTCGGCAATACTTTTCTGCGAACTCGATATCCTCATCTGATCCGTCGTTCACAGTGAACGAGACAAGGTGAATCTCGTGTTTTGATGATAGACGCCTGATGAGGTTTGCCGGAATGAGGCGATACCCATCCGTGCATGGGAGATACGGCACCCGAGCTGTTACCAGCAAAATGACCACTACCTGCTTCCGAGCCTACACTGGGCCACAGACCGCACATCCGCCACGGCGACTTTCACACGACCACGACCCGCAGCGTGTTGTATCGCGGCGACTTTCACCTCGCCTTGTTTCCCATTGTCATTCATCGCGACCTGTCGAACTACGAATGGCAGGATGAGGACAATCCACAACACATCGGAGTTCGCGGCGGACAGAAACAACAGGATAACCATGGTACTAGCCAGGGCAATCCAGATACCCGTCGCCACCCGAGCCACGGTCGCATCGCGACTAACACGGACAGCCTGACCGGCTGACCTAATCGCGACGAATAGATACGCACAAAATAAGGAAAGCGCAACCATTCCACCCTCTGCACCAAGCTGCAGATACTCGTTATGGGCTTTGTTAATCCCGCGAATCGCCGCTGGCGATCGAGGATCCTCGCGTATCGCTTCACCAAGATTACCGATCCCGACACCAACCACGGGGTTAAGCAACATTAGACGTATCGCCTCCCCCATGATCATCAAACGACCAATCGACGATGAATCTTTATGCTCGACAATACCATGTACCTTTTCCCAATACTCGTGGGGCAAGACGATGATGGCAGCAACGGCGAAGATTATCCCAATAAGGTACGTCATTACACGGCGACGCTCCCGGATTGCGATGAAGGCAAAAACAGCCACCAACGCAAGAAAGCCGGTACGCGAGTAGCTCGAAACAATGCCGAGAGACATGATTGCCACTGCCGCGCCACCGAACAGGGAGTAGGCGCGGACTACGCGACCTGTTTTTCTGCGGAAAAACAAGAAATACGCGATAGGAATAAGCGGAACCAGCGCAAGAATGAAATAGTTTGAATCGTGATAGAGGCCACTTCCCTCAATAATGACCTCCCGCTGGCCAATGACATCGTAGACCCGCCGAGAGTTTTGTATAACCGAAATAACCGCGTTGGCACACCCGCAGGCAACCAACGCGAGAAGAAAGGCAAAGAGCTGTCGTTTGTCCCGGATGATAAACAACAACAGCAACGCGAAGAGCATCCGCTTCGCCGTCGAAACAAAAACACTCAGTGCGACTGCCCTGTCCGGTGCGAACAACGTCCCAAATCCGAGCCACGCAAGCAGAACCGCCAGGAACAGCGCTGGCACACCGATTCGCAGGCCGCCCTGTTGGCGAGAAACCAGCGCACCGGCCGCGATCATGACGCCTAAATAAAGCGAAGCGTGGGTCTGTCCAAGTTCCGGAAAGGCAACTTGAAGATTCAGCAACGAAAGGACCGCAAATGCAATTACGCCAATAAATGGACGGGCCAACGAGACCACACCGGCCAATCCTGCAACCATTACAAGGGCGTAACCAATCACGATCTTAGTCTCCACAAACACGCATAATGGATAGCTTTGGCACAGCTCACAGACGGACAATCTATCTTACATGTACTGCCAATATCAAGCATACTCTGCCATCTGCTCGAAGCACGATGCGGCCTGCTCCTGAAGGGCTGGATCCTCCTCGCGGCGCCAGCGGGCGACCCGCTGGTCTGTAATGCGAT
>CAZTDL010000404.1:0-4541 GCA_964612775.1 uncultured Lentisphaeraceae bacterium | reverse complement strand
CCACGTTCACGCTGAGTGCTCAAGGGTTCGGTTCCGCGCGCGTGTCGCTCATCGCGGATACGAACACGCTCAAACTCCATGTCGTGCCTGCTGGCCTGCTGATCATGTTCCGCTGAGACATCAAAATGAAAACAATCATTATTACACTATTTGCGACATTATCCACGATGGCGGCGTACGCGGAATATTCCGCGCCCGCGACGTGGCGCCCGCCCGAACGGTGGCGCGGGTTCAATCTGGAAGGCAAGGCCATCAAGGGGCGGTTCTCCGGCGAATGGCGCGAGGACGACTTGCGGATGATGCATGAACTCGGATTCAACTTCGTGCGCGTGATGATCGATCACCGTTATTGGTGTCTGGACAATGACTGGACAAAGCCCGACCCGATGAAGTTCGGCCCGATCGATGAGGTGATCGGTTGGGGAAAGAAACATAAGATTCACGTTCAGCTTTGTTTCTCGTTCCCGCCCGGCATCGATGTTGAGACAAAATCGAAGGCCGCGCTCTTCACAGACGGCGTGGCGCGTCAGGCCATGGCCGATCATTGGAGGTACTTTGCGCAGCGATACAAAGGTGTCCCGAACGAGGAGTTGAGTTTCAACCTCTTCAACGAACCGGACTCCCACGGCACTGAGGCAACGTACGCCCCGTTGATAGCCGTGTGCGAGAAAGCGATCCACGACGAGGACGCGACGCGTTTCATCGTGATCGACGGGCTGCAGACAGCAAGACTTCCGGTACTGACGGCGATCAAGCTGCCCGTCGGCCAAAGTCATCACGCCTACGAACCGATGGGAATCACGCATTTCCGCGCGAGCTGGATTCCGAAGACCGATTGGCAGCAACCCGCATGGCCGCCGCAACCCGTGGTGAGCCCGATTTGCGGCACGCGGAAACCCCTTGCGGCGCGGGAGCCGATTACAGTCCGCGACGTGCCCGCCTGCGCGCTGACGATCAGGCCGGGGCTCGTGAACCGCGAGGCCGAACTCGTGGTGGCGGCGGACGGCGTAGAACTCTTTCGCCGTTTGATGGTGCCGTCCCCCGGCGTGGCGGGCTGGACGAACCTGATCGCCCGCACGGACAAGGAATGGGCGGGCAAGCCGACGGCGCCGATCGAGGTGATCGTGCCCGCCTGCGCGCGCATGACGATCGGATTGGCTCGCGGCGATTGGATGAACATCTCTTCGTTCGCTTTCACGGCGGGAGGCAAGACGGTCTCGGTGGCGCCTGAAGACTCGTGGTCACGGAGCCAGCTCCCGCGTCCCGACCTTCGCTTCGCCGGTTTTGACACTCCGCAGGCGGTGACGCTCGCGGATGGCACCTCCTATACGGCCGCGTATTTTCTGAAGACGATCCCGTATGGCAAGTGGCAGCCGGTGTTCGAGGCCGGACAGTTCGTGATGGTGGGCGAGTTCGCAGTGTTAAACTTAACGCCGCATGATGTCGCCTTGCGGTGGATGGAGGACAACCTGCGCGAATGGAAGGCGCGGAACATGGGTTGGGCGATGTGGAATTTCCGCGGCCCGTTCGGAATCTTGGACAGCAATCGCGCCGACGTGAAATATGAGGATTTCCACGGTCACAAGCTTGACCGCAAGATGCTGGAGCTACTGAAGCGCTACTGACGCGGAGGTCGGCACCGTATGAAACGAGCAGCACAGTTTTACTTGCTTGCCGGCGCACTTCTTTTTACGAAAACCCTTTGCGCCGCCGTGAGGCTGGCGGGTGTGTTTGGCGACCACATGGTGTTGCAGCGTGGCCTGCCAGTGCCCGTGTGGGGCACGGCTGCTCCGGGAGAAAAAGTGTCGGTTGCGTTTGCCGACAAACGAGTCGAGACGGCAGCGGAACTTGACGGCACGTGGAGCGTCGACTTACCGCCGCTCGCGGCGTCGAAAGAGGGTGGCACGCTCATGGCGAACGGCGTCGCGGTCACGGACGTGCTCGTGGGCGAGGTGTGGTTCCTATCCGGGCAGTCGAACATGGCATTGCCTCTGACGGGGCCGAACACGCGGTTTCGCGACTGCGCAGGCGGCACACTGGCGCAGATCACACATAGACCGGCGGTGCGTTACGTGCAGGGACCGACGCATGCGTGCGAGTTGCCTCGTACGGAACCGATTCAGCCAGTCGAATGGCGTCCATTCACGCCGGAGCATCTCCTGAAAGCTCCGCCTTCGGCAGTGGGTTTCTACTTCGGATGCGCGCTGGAGGAGGCGCTCGACGTGCCGGTCGGCCTAGTGTGCGTGGCGACCGGAGGTACGAACATCGACGCATGGACGCCGCATGAGGGGTCGTCATCGCGTCCTGCTCTCAAGGACATGGCGGAATGGAAGTACGTGCCCGTGTCGGACTGGACGAAGGAGGGCGCTTACAAGCTCCCTATCGATTCCCACGCGCAACAGCCGGGAGTTCTGTGGAACGGCACCGTTCATCCATTCGCTCCGCTGGCGATGCGCGGATTGTTATGGTATCAGGGCGAGAGGAATGCGTCCGCAGGCCCTGCGGAGACCGTCCGGTATCGCTCCAAGCTCCATGCGCTCTACAACGGATGGGCTGGCGCTTTCGCGAATCCAGCGATGAAACTGAACGTGGTGCAGCTCTGCTCCTGGGGAAAGGACATCGCCGTTTTTCAAGAGGAGCAAGCCCGGTTTGTTGAAGAAAATCAGAACGCGGGACTCGTGATCATCAACGACCTTGGCAATCTCAATGACATACACCCGAACCGTAAAGCGCTTGTCGGCTTACGGCTCGCGCTCCTTGCGCTCAAACGCGACTACGGGTTCGGACATCTCCGCGCCGAATCTCCCAAGCCGACCGGGCTGCGCTCGGCCGGCGACGTTCTCAGTTTTCATGTGTTTCATGCGGAAAAGCTCTACTACTACAGTCCTGACAAATCGGTGTGTACAGGTTTCGAGATCGCGGGAGATGACGGGGTGTTCTTCCCAGCGAAGATCATCAACGCGGAAAACAATCCTGCCAAGTTGAACTTCGGTGAAATCAGGGGGACGGAAATATGTTTGCGGGCGAAGGAGGTTTCAGCCCCCGTCAAGGTACGCTATCTCCATTCGCGCCCTTGGTACGGATGTGTGCACAACGAAGCCGACTTGCCGATGGGAGCGTTTCACCTCGGTTATTGAGGAAACGAACATGAAAAGACGCGAGTTCCTTCAGACCGCAGCTTTCGCCGCGGCGTGGACGGCCGGGCAGAGATGTCTCGGCTGGTCCCTCACCACCGAACCGGTCGGCGGCGCGGGGATTGACGAGGGAAGCGGGCAGACGCGGGCCGACCTTGAGAAGATGTTCGACGCGATCGCGGCGGCGCATGCCAAGGAGCCGTTCATCGTCACGCGGACAAAATGGCTGACGGCGCTGTTCGACCACGTGCGTCTCGCGGCGAACGCAAACGACGCCTTCGTGCACTGGTTCGCGGACTGCGACCTGCCGGGCCGGCGGTGTTGGCTGCGGCTGAAAGCGTTCTCCGAATCGGCGCCCGAACGGAAGCTTTGCGGCAAATGGATGAACGCGACAAACGGGGCATGGCGGGCACGCCTCGACACGAGCCATACCTGCCCGGACTGGGAGTCGATCCTCTCGCTGGGGCCGAAGGGGCTTGCCGACCGTGCGCGGAAACGCCGCGAGACAGCCAAGACCGATGACGAACGTCTGTTTCTTGACTGCGTGACCGAGGTGTACGACGCCCTGTCGCGGCTCTGCGTCCGCTGGGCGGCGGTCGCGGAAAAGAGAGGGATGCCTGCATGCGCCGAATCCCTGCGCATGATCGCGGAACGTCCGCCGCGCACCCTTCGCGAGGCGTTGCAGCTCTCGCTCGTCTATGATCGCGGCCAGGAAGCGGAGGGCGAATGCGTGCGGTCCCAAGGGCTTTTCGACCGCCTTTACGTGACGTTCTATCGCGACGATCTCGCGTCCGGACGCGAGACGCGCGCTTCGGCGAAGGCGCTACTCGCCGATTATTTCACGCGCCTCTATGCGCAGGGCCATCCAAACGGCAAGAACATCGGCTTCGGCGGCTATGACGAGGAGGGCGTCCCTGTCTGGAACGAACTCACCGAACTCGGTTTCGAGCTTCACTACGAGCTGAACCGCCCGAATCCCAAGCTGACGTACCGCTTCGGGAAAAAGACGCCGCGCGAACAGCTTGAGAAGGTGACGAGGTGCCTCGCGGCAGGCCGGACCTCAATCGTCTTCGCGAACGAAGAGGTTCTGAGCGAGATGTTCCGCCGCCGGGGAAAGTCCGCGGAGGACACCGTCGAGTACGTGCTTGTGGGATGCTACGAGCCGGGCATCCAAGGACGCGAGATCGTCGCGTCGATGGCGACGGAAGTGAACCTCGCGAAGCCGCTGGAGGCGGTCTTCACTAACGGCAAGGACTTTGCGGGCTTCCCGGTGGGGCCGGCGTGCGCGCTGCCGGAGAACGCGGCGGCCTTCGAGAGCGAATACCTGCGCCAACTTGACGCCATGATCGCGTCTGCCGTCGGGACGGCGCGCCTGTGCGAACAGGCTTGGTATGATCTCAACCCCGC
>CAZTDL010000403.1:0-4560 GCA_964612775.1 uncultured Lentisphaeraceae bacterium | reverse complement strand
AATCCGCCGATGAGCAGCATTCTTCGCGATACGGAGAAAAGCGGTTATCTCTCGGCCGAGTTGCTGGATCGCATTATGCGGCGCAAGACGCGGAAAAAAGAAGCGTTGCGGTACGGTCCCCTTGAGGTGATCGAACGACTGTCGACGGAGCGCTTCCAATTCGTTGATCGGCTGGCGGTGAAGGTGATCGAATTCATCCGCATCAACTCGGGGATCGGCATGGGGGTGCCCGACGTGGTCAAACGTCTCGGCGTTTCGCGACGTCTCGCCGAGACGCGTTTCCGTCAAGCGACGGGGCACTCAATCCACGAAGAAATCCAGAATGCGCGTTTGGAACAGGTCTGCCGTCTGTTGCGAGAGACCGATCTGTCTATCGGTAAGATCACCGAGCAGTGCGGTTTCGTGACCGAAAGTTATCTGGGGCTGATCTTCCGCCGACACAACCAGATGTCTATGCGCGAGTACCGCCGCAGTTCCCGACAGGACGCGTAACAAGATCGTTGCCCGCGAATCTCCGCGAATGCGAATCGGTCTGGTTTTGGTTGACGCCGATCGCTACAAAACCAGTGCCCTTGTTTTCTGTAACAATCCGTCGAGATTGACGGAACCCGATGCGTCTCCCCAACTCGTTTCATTTGTCCGGCTGCCCCGTATCGCTTTCTCGGCTTTGACGAGGCGTGCGATTTCCTGCGCCTTTTTTAGGTCGTCCTGTTTGGGCAACGTCGTCAGTTTAATTTCCAGCACCCAGCGTCGCCCGTTGAACTCGAGTACGAGATCGGCCTCCTTTTGGTCGCTTGTGCGAAACCAGAACGGGAACACAGGAGTATTCTGCACGGCGAACGCGGATACGATTTGTTCGATGATCCACCCCTCCCAACTCGCCCCAACCCAAGGTTGATTCAGAAGTTCCCCGCCCTGCGGCATACCCAACAACGCATGCAGCACACCGCTGTCCCGCCAGAGACGATCCCACTCTTTTGAGGAAGTTCCGTTGCCAACAGGGGCGTCATCTCGCAAACGGACAGGCGACCGGCCAGACTTTCGGTGACCTGTTTCATCAGCGATGGCGCGACGGAACCGAGAAGAAACCGGCCGGTGCGCTTACGGTCCGCATCAATCGCGACACGCAGACGCGGAAAAAGGTCCGGCATGTTTTGGGCTTCATCCAACACCAGGCAGGTGTGCCCCGCGGACAGTTGCGGCCATGAAACGTCGAGCCGCAAACGGTCCGCCTCTTTTTCAAGATTGAACGATGAAGTTTTTGGAAGCGATTGCGCCAACGTGGTCTTCCCGCATTGGCGCGGTCCCACCACCACGGCGGGGTAAACCTTCAAGCGATGCTGAATGAACTCACGATAGACTCTCGAGAACATGTTTACGGAATAGAAGTTTGTTTCTATTTTGTCAATACCGTCCCTGCCCGATTTTCGGGCGGACGGAAACGCAGTTTTCTTTTGCGCAAAAATTATGAAAAATAATACGCAAAAGACTATAGTTTTGCATTGAAACAAGCCACATACTCATCCCGTATTTAGGTGTATGGCGGTTTTATGCAAAGAACGGAGAATGTCCATGCGAACGGGAATAAAAAGGATCCTTGTTTTTGCCGCGCTCGCGGTCGGGACGGGTCCGATCCAGGCGGTAACGGTCTCGTCCCCCGTGCGGGTGGATGCGACGTGCCGCAGTCGATATTGGCAGGCGGTCTGCACGAACGAGGTCGCCCTGCGGCTGAATTGGCCGTCGGGTTCAACGCAGGCTAAGTTGGAAATCGCGGGAATGGACGGCGCGTTCGCGACGAACGTGACCTCGGAGGTTTCGAACGTGCTCTGGCGGGCGTTCGCTTCGGATGCGCCGGCGACGGAGGACGTTTACGATCTGACGTTGACGTTCTATACGAACGGCATGACGGTCGCCGAGGTGCAGAGCGGAAGGGTGGCCGTGGTGAACGGCGCGTTCGGCGCGGCGCAGGTCGACGCGGTAGCCGACAGCCGGTCGTGGACGAAGGTCAAGGCGAACGCGGTGATTCCCTACGATGCGATGTGGGCTGTCGACGGAACGAATGCGGTCGTTTCGCAACTCGTGATCGCAAAGGCGACCGGCGTCGTGCAGACCAACGCGTTTGCGGACGCGTCCGGTTACATGGGCTGGAAGCTCCGAAACAGCGGCTGGGGCTACGGAGCGTTCGGGCTGGGACTGACGTTCTCGGGTGTGACCAATGAATGGACGGCGGAACTGACACGTCTGATGGGCGGGACGATAATCAGGATGCAGTAAAGAAGAATGGAAGAATAGCCATGAAAGCAGCGATGAAAACGGGATTGGGGTGTTTGGCGCTTTGCCTCGCGCTGGACGGGGCGGATGGATCGGGAATCAGCGACGTGGTGGTGCGGCAACGCTGGCCATGGAGCCGGCTGGTGGACATCGACTATGTCCTGACCGGCGAAGTGGGACAGAAGATGGACGTGACGCTGAAGGCGTACGATGGACAGACCGCGCTCACGCTGCCCGAAAACTCTCTGTCGGGGGATCTCTACGGTGCCACGCCCGGTGCCCGGAAAATCGTCTGGGATCCGACCAAGAGCGCCTATACCAACGAACTGATCACGCAGTTCAAAGCGGAGCTCACCTCAGTCGACGCGCCTCTGTACATGATTGTGGATCTGATGAAGTCGGCGGGAACGGACGGGCAGATCGAGTACGTCTATCCGGGCGACTCCAAGCTGGTTACGGAAGGGCGTTGGACCAACGTTTGGTTGGGCGTGACGAACGATACAATCTACGCGACGGACAAGCTCGTTCTGCGCCGCGTGTCGGCGGGTTCTTTCACGATGGGAGAGAATTCGAACACACAAAAGGTGACGTTGACGCATGACTTTTATGTGGGCGTTTTCGAGGTGACCCAGGCGCAGTGGAAAAACATCAAAGGGGCTTATCCTTCCGTCTCCGACTTTACGAACGGACTTTATCGCGCCACGCGTCCGGCCGAAAAGCTTGCTTACGATGCCATGCGGGGATCCGCCGCCGAAGGTGGGGGCGGTTGGCCGACGAACGACGCCGTTTCGACAAGCTCCTTCATAGGGCAACTACGCTCAAAAACGGGCATAAACGGTTTCGATTTGCCGACGGAAGCGCAGTGGGAGTATGCGTGCCGATCCGGGACGACCACGTATTACAGCGACGGTATAGGAACGCCTTCGGATGTCACATCCAATGCGCAAATGAACGTTCTGGGGCGGTACAAGTATAACGGCGGCGGCTCAGGCGATATCAACTGTACGACCGAATCCGGGACGGCCAAAGTCGGCTCCTATCGACCGAACAACTGGGGTTTGTACGACATGCACGGTAATGTGTGGGAATTCTGTCTGGATTGGTATGCCGATTCATTAGGCACATCATCCGTTACCGATCCTGAGGGACCGGCTTTCCCCCCGAATCCGGGTTATCCGACTCGGGTAAAAAAGGGCGGACGCTTTGGCGTCGATGGTTCCTATGCCCGTTCGGCCTGCCGCATGTATGATCATCCTTCCGCCTCTCCAAGCGGCGGCGGTTTTCGGGTCGCGATCCGATTGCCATAGAAAGAGGGTTTGAAAATACCGATGTGATTTTGCACACAGGGTATCAATGATATCCACTGCGGGGGCAGATGCTGAAACGGAGAGGACCGGACGCTTAAATCGTAACGTCCTGCGCGTGATTTTGTTACACTCGCATCGTGCATAGGGGAAATGTATAATCAGAAAAAGGATCGGCAAATGCCGGGGTGAAGGTTCATTTTAGAGCATATACACGAGGGGAGCGTGCAAAGTGAAAAACGGAATGATATGCGGACTTCTGTTGTTCGCCGGGGAGAGGTTTGCGGGAAGTGCGTCTGTTCAGGGGTTTGAGCATTTTGTGACTCGGCAAGGCAACAAACTGATGGAAGGCGCTAAGGAATTCCGTTTCGTCGGCGCGAACATGCCTGGGACCGTCTTGCCGTATGACTTCAATCTGTACCTGCCCGAGCGCCTGACGTTGCCCACGCCGTTTGAGCAGGAAGACGCCTGCAAGACTTTGGCCCGCATGGGGGGGCGCGTGCTGCGAACCTGGAATCTGCCGATGCGCCGAGCGGATGAGCCACCCCAGCCGTGGCACTATATTTTAGGCCCCGGACAATTCAACGAGCACGCGTTCGTCACCATCGACTGGCTCCTTGCCATGGCGAACAAACACCGGGTGAGGGTCATGCTCTGCCTCTCGGCCGAGGCGGGCGACTTTCTCGGCGGCATCCACGACTACGAGCGCCACCGCGGCAAGCCGAAAGGCTCCTGCTGGACCGACCCGCAACTGCGCGAGGACTACAAAACCACCGTGCGCTTCGTGCTCAACCGTGTGAACACCGTCACGGGCATTCCGTATAAAGACGACCGCGCCATTTTCGCCTGGCAGTTCGGAAACGAGATGGATCATGCGCAGACCAACTGGCTTTCAGAGATGGCGGCCTATATCAAGAGCCTCGATCCGAACCACCTCGTCGCGGAGACCCGCCACGAGTCCGGCACCGCACAATTGATCGACCCC
>CAZTDL010000402.1:0-4566 GCA_964612775.1 uncultured Lentisphaeraceae bacterium | reverse complement strand
ACCTTGATCCGCAGGGACTGGTTGCCCTGTGGCGGGAGTCGTTGTTAGCTCAAGCCGTCCTCAGGGCGGAAACGCGCGGTTATCGGAATCACCCTCAACTCGAACGGTTTAAAAGCCAAGTCGAGCCGCTGTCGGCTATTTCACAATATTTGATGGCGGTCCTATCGGAGGCCGACGCGCGAGGTTACGCTTTCGATAAGAGCAAAATTAAAGCCGTCCACCCTGTTCGACAAATCGCCGTTACTTCTGGTCAAATTGAATACGAGTGGTCACATTTGTTAAAGAAACTGTACACGAGAAGTTTTCGATTTTATCTTACATGGCGCACAACGACGAGTCCAGAGCCCCACCCTCTTTTTGCAATTCAGCAGGGTGGAGTTGAACCGTGGGAACATCGAAAAAGCTAAAGACGATTCGGCCTGTCATTTGCCGTGCGCGAATCGGAAAAACAGGTGTCCGTCATTGCCCAGTCAGGTCAATAATGAAGCTGAAGAATCTTGTTGTTGAATTAAAAGGCGCTCAAAAAGGAGCATTCGCATGTAACACCTGGATGGTTCAACGCGGAGAGCAGTGGGTTATCACAGGCCCCAACGGTTCGGGAAAGAGTTATCTGGCTGCGTTACTGTCTGGAAAACTCCCCCTTTGCGGCGTACAATTAGCCTTTGGCGACGGCATCGAAGACCACGTGTCCGTTGTGACTTTTACGCAGCAGCAGGAACAAGCTGCGACCAGCTGGTTGCAGGCCCGATGGCACGGTCAGAATGAAGACGCCATCAATGTGCGCAAGTTCCTTTCCTACGAAGAAGTGAATGAGATTAATCCGTTCGAGGTGCGCGCTGATGAGACGGCCGAACGCGACGCGTTCGCAAAAAGATTAAGAAAGTTCGGCGGCGTTTTCAACGTCCAACCATTGTGGAACCGACTGCTTGTCCAGCTTTCAAACGGCGAAATGCGCCGTGTCCTCTTAACGCGCGCGTTACTTAAAGAGCCTCGTCTGCTCATCTTGGATGATCCCTTCGCGGGACTCGATCGAGAGATGCGTATACGTCTCCAAGATGCGCTCAACCGTCTGTCTGGCGAAGGTCTGCCGATGCTCCTCATGGTACGCAATGAAGATGAGATCCCGGCATGTGCCACGCATCGCCTTTTTCTTGACCATGTGCAAATTGTCGGGAAGCGTAAACGGGGGCAGAGACGGTTACATTCCAAGGCTCAAATCCCCGGCAAGAATGACCGCAGATCATTCTTGGGGCGTGTTGACCCAGACCCGCGTTCGCATCGTGTATCATCACTGAACCCCGTCATCGAACTGCGGAGTATCTCTGTGCGTTACGGCCGACGCATCCTGTTTGACAAATTTGACTGGACAGTTAACGCGGGGACGCGATGGATTATCACAGGGCCTAACGGCTCAGGAAAAACGACCCTGCTGAGCCTGATCTCAGGCGACAACCCGGCAGCCTATGCCAACGACGTGAGGGTTTTCGGACATGCGCGCGGGCCAGGGGAGAGCCTTTGGCCGATCCGCAGGCGCATCGGCCAAGTCTCCCCTGAAATCCAATGTCACTTCGACACAGATATGTTTTGTCTTGATGCGGTGCTGTCCGGACGTTACAACAACGAAGGCCAGAAAATGAGGTCCACCCGAACCAGTCGCGAAGAGGCTCGGGAATGGTTGCTCAAACTAGGCCTCGCGGGGGTTGAAAGAATTCCTTTGGGAGCACTCTCAGCCGGTCGCCAACGATTGGTGCTTCTGGCCCGCGCCATGTTTCCCAAGCCCGATCTTTTACTTTTGGACGAGCCGTGTCTCAATCTTGATACCGATTCCAAGCGACTCGTATTGGATGTCCTTGAAAAGCTGCTTAATACGCATCCAGAAGAGACCGTCGTCTGCGTGACGCACCGCTCCGACGACATACCTCGCGGGTTTAATCGGATCTTGCGTCTGCCGACGGCACCGTCCATGTGAGCGCGTCAGGCTCTGTCACATCAGCAAGTCTAACAGCCGATTAATCCGCTCAGGACTCTCCATAACTCCGGAAGAATAGAAATCAATGTGCGGCGCAACGGCTGATTTAACGGAAAGACGGGGCACACCCAGCGTGGAGATCAAATGATTAACCGTCCCTTCATTTCCGTCAATCAGCTGAATATCAGGCCCGACCAGTGACTGAATCAAATCCCGGTAATAGATGAAATGCGTGCAGCCCAAAACAATTGTTTCATATTGTGACCAGTCCATGCTGATCAGTTTTTTTTTCAGGTAGTCGTTAACGACAGGCGTATCGAACTCGAAATTCTCGGCGTACGTGACCAAACCATCCAGTTCACGCCGTTCGACCCGGCGCATCTTATCCAACGTGGTGATCAGCGTCTCCAATTTACTTTCACGCAATGTCAGCGATGTTCCGAACACCAACACTTTCCTTCCTGAGTTCTTCACCAACGCGGGTTTCACCGCAGGCTCCATCCCGATTATAGGAAACTGAAATCGCATTCGCAACTCACTAATGGCAACCGATGTCGCCGTGTTGCACGCAATCACCAAGGCGTGAATGCCCTGTTTAGCAAGAAAAGCTGCTGCGTCAAAAGTATAGGTCCGAACCTCGTCCTTTGGTTTCAAGCCATAAGGAACATTCCGCGTATCGGCATAATAGAGATACTCTTCGTTCGGCATAGCGGCAACAGCGCGTTTCAAAACCGTGAGGCCACCGATACCAGAATCAAAAAAAGCGATGCGCACAAGTGTAATCCTTATAAGACGAGTTGTTAAAATCATACTCGGACGCATCGCGCGCGTCAAACGCGATGTGTCAAATAGAAAGACACCATTGCGATCTCTTAGAAGAAGGCTGTAATAGGTGATGTGTCAAATACTGGACACTGTTGGTGGTGTTTTGCTTCGGGTGTGTTCGCGGTATCGGAACGTCCCCGGAGGGGCGGCGCGAAGCGCCGAGTTCCGGCACCGCGGACACGCCCGGTGAATCTTTGAACTGAATGCGTTTGATGCGCCTGAACTTCAGCAGCAGCCGTTCCCGCAAAATCATGCCGTTTGTGGTGTTTGTCGCCTTTTCGAGCCGTTCGGCACGGATGCCCCGAATGAGCTTCGCTGTCCGTTCCGCAGGTGTTTGGGGCGCGTCGTAAGTCTTCCTGTATCCCTTCGCCTTGAGCCGTTTGACGCGTGACGTGAGCATGACGGAGCACTTGCAGATATTGATGTATCGAGACCATTCCTCGCAGAAATTCCACAGGGTTTCCTTTAGTTCGGGCCTGTCATAGCGCAGTTCTCCAAACAGTTCTCGCACGATGCTTCCGTTCTTTTCCTCGACGTGTGCGTTGTCGTTGCACTTCCCTGTGCGGGAGCGCGCGTGGCTGATTCCGGGGTGTGTGGCGGCAAAATTCGCCAGGTGCGCGTTCATGAATTCGCAGCCGTTGTCGTAATGGAGGGATGTGGCCGGGAACGGGAACACCCTGATCATGGATGAAAGCGCCTCGAAGACGCCCTCTGCCCCGCGGTTCCAGACGGGTCGGATCTCTGTCCATTGTGTGCGTCGGTCGGTCAGCGTCAAAATCCAGAAGAAGTTCCCGGACATGTCGCCGCCGCAAAGCGCGACCGTGTCGACCTGGATCTCCCCCGGCTGCGCTGCGGCGGCCAAATCCAGTTCACCCGAACGGACCGCCACGAAATCAAGGGCCTTGTTTCGCGAGACGCTTGAGTAAGCCCTGCGGAGTGAGCCGGGCTTCTCCCGCGCTTTCCCCCTGAGATGGCGCGCGAGCGTGGAGACGCTGACTTTCCGGAGTTGCGCCTCGCATTCCGGCGGCACATGGGAGATTCCTTGAAATCAGCCGGGTGCCGATCCATTCTGGCGACAAGATACTGCGGACAGACGCATCCCGTTTTCTTCCAGAGGGTCTCAGCGAGTTCCAATGCCTTCTGCCCGTAAGTCCTGCCCCTGCCCGGGTGAAGGCGGAACCTGCGGTTCCCCGTGAGCAGTTTGTTGGCGTACTTCCGGTTATACCCGGCCACCTCGCAGAAATTCGTCAGTATCGCCTTCCGTTTTTTCCAATTCTTGGCCGCACAGTAAATCCTCCGTTGTTGCCCAACATACTCGAATGTCGCTTGTCTGCTCATCGTTCTCATCCTCTAATTATAAAAGTGTCCAGTATTTGACACATCACCGCTTTTCCAAAATCACTTTTTGCGGAGGTAGTGTCCATGACAATGACACAATGCGCAAACCACGCAGGACGTTCACGCCATTTGGCATACGCGGGAGATTCTGATAACATCCATTTCAGCTTCACGGCGGAGGGATTATATGAAACGGTTATGCGGCTATGCGCTGATGGGATTTCCGCTCATTTGGCTGTTCGCGAATGATCCGGTCGATTATGTCAATCCGATGATCGGGACCGGCGCCCCAAAACGCAACAGCGAGGTTTCCCATGTTCCGATCATCACTTCAACCGTGCCGAGCGTTACCACGCCATTTGGCATGACACAGTGGTTGCCGTTAACACGACTGAACGAGCCAGGACGGGTCGTCTATGACTCGGGAGACACCC
>CAZTDL010000401.1:0-4568 GCA_964612775.1 uncultured Lentisphaeraceae bacterium | reverse complement strand
TGGGCGGCGTGATTACGCCGGGCTTGCCGCTGATGACCGATTATCTGGTTGAGCGCACGGCCCTTTTGCCGCGTGTGGAGTTGGAGGGGCCGTGTCCGAAAATGGGACGCAGCACGATGCAGGCGATGCGCATCGGCGCGCAGATTGGATATCGCGGTATCGTGCGTGAGATCGTGTCCTATCTGCAGGCATCGATGAAATGTGAGTTTAAGCTGATCGCAACCGGCGGGTATGCGGGATGGGCGCTTAAAAACAGCGGCATGGATTTTGTCATTGATCCGGGGCTGACTCTGTTCGGACTCGGCTGCATTTTCGAGAGTAACTTGAAAGCGGGCGTTTGAAACTGGAAACCGGAATGAAACCGACATTGGTGATTTTGGCGGCAGGGATGGGAAGCCGGTATGGCGGCCTGAAGCAGGTTGAACCCGTCGGACCTTCGGGCGAGACCATCATGGATTACTCCGTGTTCGATGCTTTGCGTGCGGGCTTCGATCGCGTGGTTTTTGTGATTCGGCGTGATTTTGAAGACGTGTTCCGCACCATGATCGGCTCCAAGTATGCGGACGTTATGAATGTGGCGTATGCGTTTCAGGACATTCATGACGTGCCTTCCGGCTTTGCTGTCCCGCCGGAACGGACAAAGCCTTGGGGTACGGCCCATGCGATTCGCGCTGCGCGCGGCGTGGTCAACGTGCCGTTCGCCGCGATCAACGCGGACGACTTTTATGGGCGTGACGCGTTCCGGAGGCTGGCCGATTTCCTCAAACAATCACAGGGCGCAACCGCAAAACCGCGTTTCGCCATGGTGGGCTACCGTTTGGATCAGACACTTTCTGAATACGGCAGCGTGGCCCGCGGCATCTGCCACGTGAATGCTGACGGGCTGTTGGTCACGGTGAAAGAGATGACCAAACTGGTACGTGTGCCGGGAGGCGCGGAAAATCGGGAAAGTGCGGAGTATCCGCTTGCGCTGACGGGGGCGGAGCGGGTATCGATGAACCTCTGGGGTTTCACGCCTGAGCTGTTTGACGCGCTTGAGGCGCGTTTTCCGGCATGGCTCAAGGTCAATGCCTTGAATCCGAAAGCGGAGTGGTATATTCCTTTCGTCGTGGACGAGATGGTCGGGGCGGGAATGGCGGAGGTCGCGGTGTTGCCCACAGAAAGCGCGTGGTTCGGCGTGACTTACCGCGAGGACAGACCGCAGGTTGTTGCGGCCATCCGAAAACGGGTTGATGCAGGAGAGTACCCCGCGAAGTTATGGTAGCGCGGAGGCAAGCGTGGATGTTCACTGGGCAAAGATTGCGGATCGGGTGACGGACTGGTTTTACCCGCGCGTTTGTCCGGGCTGCGGTCAGGTGTCCGACCGTCCTGGGCGGCATCTCTGTTGGGATTGTCTTTCTCGCGTTGACCTGTATTCTCGCGGTCTCTGTACGATCTGCGGCCGTTTTGCCGAGGGGCAGGTGTCGCATGCCTTCGTCTGCGGAACGTGCAGGCAAACGAAGCCCTGGTTTGACAGGGCACGTGCCGCAGGCCGTTTCTCGGGGGTGTTGCGTGAGCAGATCCACCAGTTCAAATACCGGCAGGCGCTTTGGCTGAAACACGATTTGGTCGACTTTTTGCAGGGTTGCCTAAATGCGCATTTTGATCCCGAAGCGGTCGACGTCGTGTTGCCTGTGCCGCTGTACCCCGTGCGGCAACGCGAACGTTCTTACAATCAGGCGTCTCTCTTGGCGCGGGAACTCTCGCGCAGGATCGCCCGGCGGTTTGACGCCCGATCTTTGGTGCGGATTCGTCTCACAGGCACACAGACCACGCTCGATGCGGCGCATCGGCGTGTCAACATGTTGGGCGCGTTCAGCGTGGTCCAGCCCGAGTGGGTGAGGCGCCGTTGCGTGCTTTTGGTTGATGATGTGATGACGACCGGTACAACGCTCAATGAGTGCGCCCGCATGTTGAAAAAGGCCGGTGCCCGCACCGTCTGGGCGGTGACTGTCGGACGCGGGACATAATGGGCCGTTTTACAGACGATTCAGCATTTCAGTCACGATGCGTCCGGTGGTTAGAAGACTGTCGGCCGAGAGTTTGTCGATCGAGTCTTTCGGCGTGTGCCAGTAATCGTTTTCGCCCGGCGCGCTGCCGTAGTGAAAATCGATAAGATCCACCGCCGGAAAACCTCGGTCAATGAACGCTTGGTGGTCATCGAAGATAGAACCGTCGAAAAGGCCGATTTTTGTGCGGTCGCCTGTGGCTTCCGCAGCTTCCAGCGCGAGCACGCGCAAAGCGGGGGAACAGTTGCGAGGAATCGTGATTTTCAGATCGCGATCACCCACCATGTCCATGAGGATCACGGCTTTGATCTTCCTCTTTTCTTGTTTCACTGCATTCGCGAGGCGTTTGCTGCCGTGAAAGCCGTCGCGGTCACTGTAGGCCAACATGCACTCCTCTCCGTCCATAAAACCGCAGAGGATGTTGTGTTTGAGCGGTGCGGCGGAGTGGATCATGCGGGCGAGTTCGAGCAGCAGTCCGGAGGAAGAGCCGCCGTCATTCGCACCTTGAAAGTTTTTGCTGATCCCGTTCATGGTGTCGAAATGGGAGAGCAAGACGATCCATTCGCCGCTTTTTCCCGGAAGTGTGGCCAGCACGTTGAAAAAGTCTTTCTCTCCGCGAGGGGTTGCGTCAGTGAAGCGATCGATCGTCGCGTCGATGCCGAGCGCGGTCAAATGTTTGTGAAGCCATTTTGCCGCGCGTTCGGCACCTGGTGTCCCTGCGTCACGAGGTGTGCGGTCCGTAATGAACGCCGACACGAGCGAAAGCGCGTTCGAGGCTTGCGTTGCCGTGAAGGAGAGGGGGGGGGCGTGGATGTCGGACGACGCCTTGTCGCCGCAGCCGACGAGAATCGTGGCGAAGAAAAAAAGAGGAAAGACCATTTTCATAAAAAGCGGACACACGCCTTCGGACCGCGTTCCTGTCATGAGGGCCCAAGGCGGCGTTATATTTAGTCCAACGCGATTCCGAGAACGTTGAGCACGCGGTCGAGATCGTCATTGTCGTAGAAATCGATTTCGAGCACGCCTTTAGTATGCTTGCCGTTGGCGTGCGTGACACCGGACGTGAGGCGGATGGCCGTGCCGAAATGCTTGTGCAGCCTGTCCGTGAGATCGCGCAGGTAGCTTTCCGGCAAATCCGGTTTTCCGGGGCGGCGTGTATCGACTCCTGCGGCCTCGGCCTTGCGGCGCTGGATGATCTTCTCCAATGTCCGCACGGTCAGTTCCTCCGTCACGCATTTACGGCCGAGGAGCGTTTGTTCGGTGGCGTCCGTTAGGCTGAGCAGAACCTTGGCGTGGCCGGTGGAAAGCAGGTTGCTGCCGATAAGCTGTTTGACTTCGTCGGGCAGCTCAAGCAGACGTACGGCATTGGCGACGCTTGCGCGCGCCTTGCCGACGCGGTCTGCCACATCCTGCTGGGTCAGCTTAAAGGTGTCCGCCAGCGTGCGGTAACCCTCCGCCTCTTCGATCACATTCAAGTCTTGGCGCTGGATGTTCTCGATGATCGCCATCTCGGCGGCGCGGCGGTCCTCGGCGTCTACCAGGATCACCGGCACTTTTGCGAGTTTGGCTTCAAGGGCTGCGCGCAGTCTTCGCTCGCCCGCGATGAGCTCATAGCGGCCCTCGGCGTTTTTGCGGCAAATGAGCGGTTGGATCACGCCGTTCGCCTTAATGGATTCGGCGAGTTCGCGCAGCGCCTCCTCGTCAAACGTCTGGCGCGGCTGCCACGGAGAACGGGCGATTTCCGCGACAGGCACATCGAAAACCGTATGGTGGACGTCCGCGGCGGGTTCCGACGGCATGGCCGGGACGGGAGACGGGGCCGACACTGGCGTCTGCGTGGACGTCGGCGTTGGCTGCTGCTGTTTAGGCGCCGACGCCGCTGCGGGCTGTGCGGGGGGCGCGTGATGGCTGATAAGCGCACCCAAACCGCGGCCAAGGCCGGGCTTGGGGTGTTTGTGCGAGAACGCGGGCGCCGTTTTGTTGGCCTCCGGCAGTGTCGGTTTCTTCTGCGCGGTCTTTTTCGTATGACTCATGGATAGATTCCCGGTCTGTTCAGGCCCGTGGTTTCGGGTAGCCCGAACATGATGTTCATGTTTTGCATGGCTGATCCCGCTTGCCCCTTCATGAGGTTGTCGATGTGGGCGACAATGCGCAAACGGTTGACACGTGAATCCACGCTGACGACCAGATTGCAGAAGTTCGTGCCTCGAACGTTGATCGTGCCGACGGAGGCGGTGCTTCCGAATACGCGGACGAATGGACTTTCCTTGAAAAAATCGCGGTAAAGCGCCACCAGGTCAGCTTCGGACATGGGGCGCGTGAGGTTTCCGTAAAGCGTGGAAAGAATGCCGCGGCAGACCGGCACGACCTGCGCGGTGAACGTGATTTTGACATCCGTTCCCGCTTGGAGACTGAGCTCGCGTTCAACCTCGCAGACGTGCTGGTGGCCTGCGAGCTTATAGGCGTTCATCTGCTCGTAACGGGCCGGGTAGTGGTAAGTGGGGTTGACCGTTTTGCCCG
>CAZTDL010000400.1:0-4573 GCA_964612775.1 uncultured Lentisphaeraceae bacterium | reverse complement strand
CTCTTCGAAAATCCACGGATTGCCGATGGCCGCGCGTGCGATCATTACGGCATCGACGCCTGTCTCATGAAACATGCGCCACGCGTCGTGGGGAGAACACACGCCGCCATTGCCGATGATCGGGATGCTTGCGTTGCGCTTGACGTCGGCCATCAGATCCAGGCGCACGTCTCCGCCGTGTCCCTGTGACGTGAAACGTCCATGCAGGGCAAGCGCATCAGCGCCGGCCTCTTCGGCCGCAGCGAGTATTTCTAGAATCGAAATTTTATCGGGGTGAGGCCCCAGCCGAGTTTTGACTGTGAGCGGTAATTGCACCGCCTTGCGCATTGCGGCAAGAATGTCATGGATACGTTGCGGATCTTTGATGAGCGCGGCCCCCGCGCCGTTCGACGTGATCTTGTGGACCGGGCAACCGGCGTTCAGGTCTATTCCGACGAATTTCCCGGTTTGTTCGACTTTGGCTGCTGCGGCGGCTAATGTCGAAGGGTCCGTGCCATAGAGGTGCGCGATCACAGGGCCTTCATCGTCGAAGGTTTCCAGCAGGTGCCAAGTCTTATCCGATGCGCGGAGAAGTCCGAGATCGCTGGTCATCTCGGTGTAGGTGAGGGCGGCTCCGTGCTGGCGGCAGATTCGCCGCATCGGCGCGTTCGTGTAGCCGGCCATAGGAGCCAGAAACAAGAGCGGAAGCTGTGTTTGTGGGAAATGAAAGAGCGTGCGGAGGTCTTTTTTCATCGGGAGGATTTTTTTCGGAAATCGGTCAGAGTCATGCCGAAGCACTCTTTGAAGATGATGCCGAGATGATTGGCGCTGGCAAAGCCGCAACGTCTGGCGATTTTTGTGAAAGGTTGGTCCGTCTGTGTGACGAGTGTGCGGATCGTGTCCATACGCACGCGTTGGATTTCCTCCAGGATTGATCGTCCGAGGGTCTGCCCGAATCGCTTTTCAACCCAGCGTCGGGATACGCCCAAATGATCCGCGACATCCGAAACGCGCAGGTTCAGTCCCGCGTTGATGCGGATGTGTTCCAGTGCCTTGATAACCAGTCGGTCCGTTACCTGTGTCCGTTGGGTGGAGGCTCGCGTAACCACTTCCGATGGCGCATAAGTGAAGTCGCGTTTTCGCTTTAACGTTTTGCGCATGAGCTGATCAAGAATTTCGGCGATTGCGTAGCCGGCCTGCTCAATGTTTACGGCAACGCTGGATAGTGGCGGCAGGCTGGTCTCGCAAATCAACTCGTCATTGTTCACGCCCAGAACCGCCACTTCATAGGGTACGGGAAGATCGGCGGCCTGACAGGCGTTGAGAACCTGCCGTCCGCGATTATCGTTGGCCGAAAAAACGGCCAAAGGCTTGGGTTGTTTTCGTAGCCATCGGCACATGCGTTGACGTTCCAAGGACCATTCGTTCGCCTCCTCTGATGAGGGAGCGGGATAAATGGCGCATTTATAACCCAGGTCGTCGAGACGTCGGACAAACGCATCTTCTCTGAGTCTGGACCAGTTCATGCCGGTGGCTTCACCGATAAAAGCAAAGTTTGAGAACCCGTTCGCGATATAATAGTCGGCGGCGTGTTGCGCCACAGCGATGGAGTCACACTGCACGCAGCAATAGCGCGAGATCGGATGCGACGGGGTCAGGTAATCATCGAGGGGGTCAACAATCACCGTGGGAAGTCGCGCGGCCACGATGTCTGCGGCGGCTTGGGCATTTGGGATGCGGGCGATGATGCCGGAACCGCGCCACGTTTTCAGGTCGGGCATCTTTTGATCGTTCGCGCCCCCGGCGACGATGTGCAGCGCCCAAGGGCCGTAGTGACGGACATAGTTGAGAATACCGCGCAGCATACCGCGAGAGGTTTCGTGTGACGACTCCAGCAAGATGGCGACCTGCGGTATTTTCTGACGGTTTTTTTTCATGGGTATGATCCGGCCGTATCGTTTACGAAACGCCGGGGATGTGTTGGGCTGCGGCCCGGTTTCGATACTCGCGCATGGTTAGTCCGAAGCGTCGTTTGAAGAGTCGCCGCAAAGGAATGTCGGTTTGGTAATTGCATCGTTCGCAGATTTCGGACAAAGAAAAGCTGGTGTCGGAAAGCAATCTCTTGACTCGATCCAAGCGGGCGTTACGGATCTCTTCAAGAAGCGAAAGGCCGCACGCGGCACGAAAGCGTGTTTCGGCCAAACGGCGTGAAACGCTCAGATGCCTTACAACATCCGGAACGCCGATTCGTTCGCCCGCGTTGATTCGGATGAACTCCCGTGCCCGAACAGCGATGAGGTCAGTCGGTGCGCTATCCGTCCGCGTGGAGTCGCGTGAGATGATTTGGCTGATGCCGTAAGACAGGATTTGCTTTTTACGCGTGCCTTTGCGCATGAGCGAATCCAATACCTGAGCCGCCATAAACCCGCCGGCCAACGTGTCGCGTTGGATGCTCGAAAGGGTCGGAATAGAACCGTTGCAGATCAATTCGTCGTTATCCACACCGAGCACCGCTACGTCGTGCGGGACTCGCAGACCGGCTTCGGCACACGCATCGATCACTTGGTGCGCACGGGTGTCCATAGCGGCCAGAAGTCCAACGGGTTTGGGAAGCGATTTCAGCCAAAGCAACAGGTGTTTTCGTTCCGTCTTCCAGTCGGTAGAGGCGACGGGCGCGGAATACAGGTCGCAAAAAAAACCGCTCGCTTCGGCACGTTTCTTAAAGGCGTTGCCGCGAACGCAGGACCAATTGCGTTGGCGGGCTTCACCGACATACGCAAAGTGTTTGTATCCGCGTGCAATGAAATAGGCGGCACCCGCTTCTCCCACCCTGTTCGAGTCTTCAAGGACACATGAGAGTCGCGCAAAGGGAGACGGCGCATGCAGGGCGGGGTCGGGGTGCACCATCAGCACGACCGGCCGACGGGTCTGTTTCATCACGTCCGCCATTTCGAACGCCATCTGGTCGGCGATGATGCCGTCGTATTCGTTCCAGTCGGCAAGGGCGCGGATTGTCTGTTCACCCGCACGACTTTGAATCAGGTGTAAATGCCACGGCCCGTACAGATGGACATAGTTGAAAATGCCTTGCAGCTTGTCCTTGCCGGGTTGCACGCAGGTTTCTTGAATGACAAGGACCTTGGGTGTTCTTTTTAAAATAGAAGGCATGTTTTTACTTTACCAAGATCTTTTAGCGGCAACAAGCGGTTGCGCAATATGTTTGTTATTTTTGCGCAAACGGACATTGTTTTCAATGGAACACCTCCCTTATGCTGATAACAAATGAATGGAAATCGGCCGCAGAAGGCTTTCGACTAAGGAATTTCAAAATGAGTTTTATGTTCAATCCGTATCCCTTCGACGATGTGACTGCGGTCAACCGCCCGATGTTGCCGCCGGAAACCGTGTCTGCGCTGACCGCGGGTACCGTTGCCGTCGTTCGAACCCTCGCAAATGCGCTGTGCGACCGCGTCGCAAAAAGACATGAAGGCTGCCTGTTTGTCGCCCTTGACGGCTATGTCGGAACGGATTGGCAACGGTCTCTGAGCCTTCTGTCCGATATGCTGGCGGAGGAGGGCCTGACCCTGTCAACTGTCGATGTCGCCGAGTGGTACAAGACCTCCGGGGAGCTTGAAGAACTTTTGGCTGAGAATCTTCCGATGGACCGCATGATCGATCCGGTGTTGTTGTTCGGTAAGGCCTTTGATGGCGATATCAATGACCTTTTCGATGACAAGCGGCTGGTCGGGCAGAAGGCGCTATGGCTAGGGCAGAAAACCGATCATGCGGCGTCCAGCCGCGTTGTCTGCATCTACGGTTGCGGTGCCGCCTGCGGCCTCTTGAAAGAGCTGTACGATGTCATCGCCTATTACGATCTCACGCCGCTACACGTGACGCTGCGCGTGCAGGCCGGTGCGATCAAGCCGTTGGGCGACACCGGCAAACGCACCATAAATTACATTTTCCGCCGTCTGTACTACTTTGACTACGAAATCGCGATGCGGCACCGCGAGGATTTGATCCGCAACGGCGATCTTACGTTTTATATCGACGGGAACGCGCCCAACTGCCTGAAACTGCTGCCGATGACCGCTTTCAAAAATGTCCTTTCGACGCTCACCGGTTATCCGTTCCGTTGCAAGCCTGTCTATCTGGAGGGCGTCTGGGGCGGGTTCTTTATCAAGAAGCTGCGCCGCTTGCCGGAGGATATGCGGAACTGCGCCTGGGTTTTCGATCTGATTCCCAACGAGGTCAGCGTGCTGGTCAAGATCGGCCAGCACACGCTGGAAGTGCCGTATCCGACCTTTTTCCGCGCGATGGCGGAAGAACTCATGGGCGCTGAAAGCGTGCGCCGTTTCGGTTCTGTTTTCCCGATCCGGTTCAACTACGACGACACCTTTGCGGGCAACGGCAACATGTCCGTCCAAGTCCATCCTCCGGCCGACTACACGAAGGCGAATTTCAACGAGCCCGTTCAACAGGACGAAAGCTACTATGTGGTCAAAACCGGCGGGTCCCGCACCTATCTCGGGTTCACGGACGACGCGGTCATCGAGGATTTCCAGCAGATCGCCGCGTTCGGGCGCGCCGGGTG
>CAZTDL010000399.1:0-4584 GCA_964612775.1 uncultured Lentisphaeraceae bacterium | reverse complement strand
CCTTCCAGCGTCAATCCGCGAATCGTGATCCACGCCGCCTTGGCTTCGACACGGATCAGATTTTCGGTGACGGGGACGCGGACACTGCCTTCCGTGAGAGGTTCCGGTGGCCAAAAGAAGAGCGTCCGCGTGACTTTATCCAGAAACCATTCCCCCGGCGCGTCGAGCTCCTCGAACAGATTGCGCACATAATAGCGGTCGTACGGACGGATCGCGGCCGTTCCTGAGGTGCGGACGGGGCGGGCCAGCGTGATCGTCTGTGCGGAACGATTGACCGATGCGATCGGCACGAGGTCGTTCATCCAGTTGTAGCGCGGGAAGATGCTGACTTCGCCGGTTTCGGGATGAGCCCATTTCCGGGCGTCTTTTTCGCGGTAATGAAAGGCGTTGGCGCAATCATTGGTCTCGTCGCGATACATGCCCCCCGGCTTGGGCAGCGGTCCGTCGACATAGGCGTAACCGCCCACGTAGGGATTGGCCGGATCGAAGTTGGGATAGCGCGCAAGCGTCTGGCGTTTGCGGTTGAAATAGAGCTGGCGGAACGTGATGTCCTTCAAGCCTT
The DNA here is from genome assembly GCA_964612775.1 of uncultured Lentisphaeraceae bacterium. Taxonomy (GTDB): domain Bacteria; phylum Verrucomicrobiota; class Kiritimatiellia; order RFP12; family UBA1067; genus DAOPZC01. The sequence continues at coordinate 4,022 of CAZTDL010000399.1, read as the reverse complement.
GCGCGGCGAGATCACTCTTCAGGATTCCTCCGCGATGAGGAACAAAGCCGGTGACGGTCCGGGTTCCGGTTAAAATCGGTTTCTCGCCGCGGTAGGCGCGATAGACCACGGGCGCGTTTGAGGTGCCTGCGTCCGCCTCCGTCAGGCAGAAGGCGTTGGTCAGCGGATAGATGCCGCCGCGTATGAAAACCGTCACGCCGCCGACAGGCAAAGCCCCTGTTTTTTTCATGGCTCGGATTTTGTCCCTGGCCGCGGCGAACGTCGCCAAGGGTGCGCCTTTCGTGCCGTCACCCGCGTCATTGCCGTCCGGCGCGACATAGCAGGTGACAGCCGCTGTTTCCGAGTCGCTTTGCGTCTGAACCGATTGAAGCTGTTTGCATGCTGTCAGAACGGTTATGCCCGAGAACAGCAGAAAAAACCCGCCCGATTGGTAGTCACTATTCTATTCCCCCGTATTATCTTTCATCGATCGCTCTCTTGACGCCAGTATAGCAAGCGGCTTTCATTCTTGTAAATGGAACGGTTCCCTATTTCTCTTGTGAAAGCCGCAAAACAAAGGTAATTTCTTCTTGATCGCGGGAGGCTGATGAAGCGTGTGAGCTGCCCAACGAGTTTCAATAACGGGACGAGAGCGTAGCCGTGGAAAACGATTCCCCATACTTTCATGACATCATCGAAGTCACTCAAGATGGCATTCTGATTCTGGATGCCAAGGGTATCGTGCTTTATTGTAATCCGAGCGCGGGGGCTTTGCTTGATCGCTCTGTTCAAGCCTTGACGGGGACCTGTCTGGATTTGCCTGTGCCTGAAGATGATGTTGCCGAACTCGAAGTGATGCGGTCGTCCAAGGGGTTGGGGCATGTCCAAGTCCGCGCCCAGAAAGTGATCTGGCATGGGCAGGATGCACGCCTGATAGTTGTCACGGATATCACCCGTCGTAAAGCGACGGAAGAGGAGCTGGAGAGTGCGCGACAGGCTCAGTTGCGAATGAAAGACGAATTTCTCTCGCGCGTCTCTCACGAATTGCGTTCGCCGCTCAATGCGGTTTACCAGTATGTTACGATTTTGCTCGACGGGCTTGCGGGTGAGATCAACGACGAGCAGCGAGAATATCTGGGTATCGCCTTGAGGAATGTGAAGCAGCTTCAGACGATGATCGGCGACTTATTGGATGTGACACGCTCAAAATCGGGCAAGCTGGTTGTTCTCCCGCGAGAAATGGATCTTTCGAAAACCATTGCAGAGGCGCTGGACACTTTGCGCCCCGAGGCGCAGTCGAAGCGGCTGACCCTTCTGACGGAGATAGCCGACGACCTTCCGTCGGCTTGTGCCGATCCCGAACGCGTGCTGCAGATCCTCGTGAATCTGGTGGGTAATGCCGTCAAGTTCACGCCGGAAAACGGGACGATTCGCGTGAGCGCGAGAGTGCGTGACTCCCTGCCGGAAACAACGGAGGCAATGGTAAAGGACGCATCGGGACCGGTGCCGAAAGCGTGGATTGAGATTGCGATCGCCGACTCCGGCTGCGGCGTCGCGGCAGAAGATCACGAGCGCATCTTTCACCATCTCTACCAGGTGGACAAAAACATCGACCAGAAACGCAGGGGTCTCGGACTCGGGCTGTATATTTGCCGGGATCTTGTGACACGCCTCGGCGGGAGAATCTGGGTGGAGAGTACGCTTGGCGAGGGGAGCACGTTCTTTTTCACGCTGCCGCCGTTCAGCCCGGAACATGCGGTTCTGAACCTCATTCAGGATCGGATGACGCAGGCGAAACGGCACGGCGAAAAGTTCGCGCTCGTTGTCGTTGAGGCCGATGCCGCCGCTGAGGCGATTCGGCCGGCGTGGGAAGCCCTTCGCGCCAAGATCGGGAATAAGATGTTGGGCACGGCCTATGCCGGAACACGTTTTGTGGCGTTCGCCGATGTGGACGAATCGCAGGCTGAGCATGTCAGGAATCAAGTGCGGCGGTCGGCCAAGGAGGTTTTTTTCCAGATTGAGCCTAAGCTGTGCCGAATGCTTTCGTATGGTGTTGCGGTCTTCTGCGCGGATACGGATTCGGCGGACGGGCTGATGGCCCGTGCCGTAGCGGCGGCGATATCGGAAAAAACCCTGCTGTCTCAGAAACGGCTGATGGTTGTGGATGATGAAGAGCAGTGTCTCATGATTCTCAGCAAGTTTATGGCCGTGCTGGGCGTCGCCAGCGTGAAAACGGCAGCCAGCGGAAAGGCGTTGTTTGCCGCGCTTGAGAAAGAGATCCCGGACCTGATCATTCTTGATATCCAGATGCCGGGCATGAACGGGCATGAGATTATCGGACGACTCAAAGAGAAAAAGGAGACGGCCGAGATACCGATTGTGATTGTGTCTGGCTATGTCGGCGAGAACGAATGTGCCGAGGGCCGGATGCCGGGAACGGCGGTCCCCGTGCTCAGCAAATTAAAAATGAGCGACGTGCAGCTTTGGGTTCAATATCTGCTTTAAAAAAAGAGAGGAGAACGGAATGAGTAACGAAACGATCTTGATTGTGGAGGATGACCGAGACCAGATGATCGGTTTGGCGGTGCGGCTCAGGGCGAACGGATATCAAGTCCTCTGCGCCTCGGACGGCACCACAGCCTTCACTCAGGCGAATAAGCTGTTCCCCAATCTGATCATCCTCGATATCGGCCTGCCTGCGGGCGATGGGTTCAAAGTGATCGAGTGGCTGGCGGGTCTTGCGACCACGGCGGCCATTCCCGTGATTGTGCTTTCCGGCCGCGATCCGGACCTGGCGCGTGATCGGGTGTTGCGTCTGGGCGCCAAAGCGTTTTTCCAGAAGCCCGCTGACAATGATGCGTTGCTGGCGGCCATACGCGAAATTTTGACGACGGGATCAACGGCGAAGAAAGATGTGTTGCCGAGTCGGCAGGTTCCGGATGTGCAGACGTTTAAAAAGCCCGGCTGGACGATTTCCATGACCGAGCGGATTGTGCGTTGGCGCGAAGACCTGAGCAAGTCACCCAACGACACGATGCTTATGAACGATATCGCGAGGGTGCTTGCGACCATAGACGAACCCGGGTTGAGGAATGCCGATGAAGCGCTTCAATTGGCTAAAAAGGCGTATTTGCTGATGAAACCTGCCAATCCGGCGATTTTGGATACGCTGTCCCTTGCCTATGCCGCCTCCGGTCAGATCCCTCAGGCGTTGGAGGCGGCTCGTCGGGGCCTTGTTCTGGCAACGGAACAGGGGCAGACCCGGTTGGTGCTGGATCTGAAGGAGCGAATCAGCCAGTATGAAAAGCGTGTGGTCGGATAATCGCTGATTAGTCATGGTGCCTCGAACGCAACACAAACCGCTCGGGTTTTAACACCCCGCTTTGTAAATGCAGGCCGCCGAGCAATCCCCGAAATCCCTCGCTGAACGTGTCGTTGTTGCCAATGACCGGAAGCGAGTTAATGCGGATCACCTGCGGTTTCGCGGCGCACTCGGTATCCAGGATGCCGTCGATGTAGAGTCTCAGATGTTCGCCGTCGTAGAGTGCCGCGAGGTGTGTCCAACGATTGATGGGTAAAGCTTTCTGTCCGGTCAGCGTCTCTTTTTTGCGTGTTAAGCGGAGCCGTCCGTCGGGCTGAATCTTTAGTGATACGCCGCACGGATCGGAAAAGAGTGTCGTGAGGCGCCCTATCCGTTCCGGGAATACGTTCAACTCGAGCGTGAAGGGGCCGTAAGGCATCGACCGGCTGGGCAGAATCGCACAATCGTCCGCGCCATCGAAACGCAGGGCGGCATGGCCTTGAACGTCACGCGTCCATTGTGGTGCCCACGCTTCATTTTTTTGCATCCGTTTGTGTCGCCGACCCAGCAGAAGGGGCGTCTGCCAACCGGATACGGATGGCCGTTCAGACCCCGCGCCGTTTGTCATGGGATAGGTCAGCGCGTACAACTCGTCCGTGTGGATGGCGACCGTGCGCATGCGGGGGTGGTCGGGGCGTGAGCCTTGGTTTTCCCGCCAGCCTTCATCGAAATCCGAACCGGT
>CAZTDL010000398.1:0-4588 GCA_964612775.1 uncultured Lentisphaeraceae bacterium | reverse complement strand
CCCCGCGCGATATGCGCCGCAATCTCCTCCGGCGTACCCCGTTTAAAATAATTGCGAGGGGCCTCCGGTTTCAAGTGAAAGGATTCCCACGAGACGGGATTCTCGATGCGCGGGCGGCGGTCCCAACCGGCCATGCAAATGGGGACGGCCGGTGTCCCCGTAGCCTCGCACCGTTCCCAGAAGCGCTCGGCAAAGGCCGTCAACTCCGAAAAGGGCGCATCGCGCGCATCGTCGTTCTGGGTGCCGTACGCGCTCAGCGCATCGCCGTGCAACCGGTCACAAAATTTCTTCGCGTTCTCGGGCGAGTGATTATCGCAAATCACCAGAAAGGGCATCCCCATTCCGCTACGCGTCAACTCATCACAAAACCGCGGCCACGGCCCACCGAGCAACCGATCCGCCAAAGAATCATTAAGAAAACCCATGAAAAAGACGGGGCGCTTCCCCGAAGCCATCAAATAATTCGGCATCCGGACCAAACGGATCACCCGGTCCCAATAAGCCCGTTCCTCTTTTTCGTTTGCGATCCGGCCATAGGCGGGCCACATGGGAAGAAAAAGGCTGAACTTCATTTTGTTTCGGTTTGCGCAGGAAAGGAACGTCTCGAGCGTGAAACTCAACGGCGACTTCTCCGGATAGGTGGCAAACGCCCAGTAGTCCACGCCGCCCCTCACCGCATACTCAATTTCCCGTTCGAGCACCTCAACCCGATTCTCGTTGAAAGCCACGGCTTCTCCATCCGGTCCCAGCTCGGTAAAGAAGGGCCAGCGATAGCGCCACGTTTTCGCCGCCAACGCACGGAACGTTTCTTTTCCCGGATCTTGACTGACGAGCCGATTCCGTCCGACGTCGAATCCCGGATACGGCACCGAGGCGGGCGGACACGCGGTCTCCGGCAAAGGCCCGTACCAAGCGTCCCATCGGATCGCGCCCACCAGCGGACGGGGCTTTTCCGGCACGAGCGCCCGGAACCAAGCGTCCGCGATCTTTTCCAGCCCCGCCTCATTCGGATGGACCCCGTCTTTTGTGAGATCGTCCGGGGTCAATGCCGCATACATATCCACCAGACGGATGCGGCGACCCTCTTTCTGAAGCCGTTCGACCAATCCGGGCAACGAAGCGTTGTAGGGCACAACCTGCTCCCAACCGCGACGGGGCTCCTTCTGCGGCGTAATGGTCGCGACCACCAGTTCGCCGTCGAAATGCGCGCAGACCGTCTCCACCAGCCGATCCCGCGCCGACGCGTCAAAGCCGTTCGCGCCGGACATCAGCAGAACGACGTCCGGCCTGTTGCGAGCCAAAGCCTCGACGATGCCGGGCACGCGGATCTCCTGAATCCCTTTGGCCGCAAGCACCGCCTTCGGGGTCGGAACGACGCCGCCGTTCAGAATCGCCTTGTTGCCGAACCCGGCCAGCCCATGATGGCGAGGCGAGAAAGAAGGATCGACAACGCCGTCGGCTCCGAACGCCCAATAGTCCAGCTCGCCGACAAACTCGAACGGAACGCCCGCCGCCCGCAGACGATCCTGAAGCCGTTTCCGCCAACCTCCGCCCAGCGGATTGGGAAGCGTTTCCCCACCCATATAGGTTCCGCGCGTGATCGAATCGCCCACCGGCATGATGCGAAGCGGCACGGCGTGTCCCTGCGGTCGACCGACCGCCATCAGAGCCAAAAGCGACTAGGCCGCCACAAGCCACGCCGAGCCGATTAAAAACGCCCGATTTCTCATGCCATCCCCTTGCCGTTACTCATTCGTCTTTGGACTCAGTTCGCTCAGTTTGAAGCGCGTGCAGACCACCGAGTGGCGGCGCGTATCGTTCCAATATTTGATGTAGGTGGTCGCGATAACCGTACCGTCCGGCAACACCTCCATGCCGGGATATCCGCAGTCCCATTTCGCATAGCTGTGCAGCAGTTTGATTCTGAACTGGCCGGGGCGATTGTTGCGGATGTCATCGTACGTGCCGACCCACGCCACGAAATGCCCATAGGTCGAACTGCCGATGGCCCTATCCCGAAAAGCGATCACCCAACGCCCGTCCGGAGTCTGCACGCCTTCATGCCGGTCACCGGTTAAACCCCACGGCGTATCGACCGGCTCACTCCACGTCGCGCCCTCGTCGCGGCTGAAACTCATCATGCTTCGTCCTTTGTGAAAATTCTCACGCATGAGGCAGCACAGCTCGCCCCCGTCCGGAGAACGTAGTACGAACGGCTCGCACAGATCCTTGCCCGCTTTTGCCGCGATGATCCGCGGCTCGCCCCAGGTCAGCCCGCCGTCCGCCGACACGATCATGAAGACGCTCTGGCCGGCCTTCTCCGTCTTCGTCTGATGTCCGCTCTCAAGGCCCATCTGGCCGAAGGCGGCGGTCGTTCCGTCTTTCAATCGGGTCAGTCCCGTGAACGGCATGCCCACGCGCCGGAGAGAAAGCGACGGCAACTCGTGCCAACTCTGGCCGTCGTCCTCGCTCACCATGCGGCCGACCCCCTTTTTGTTCGTGAAAATCATCAGCCGCGCCTTGCCGTCCGGCGCGACGATGCGGTAGATGGAGGGACAGTTACGGTGCGTTTTGTAACACGCCGGAAAACGGTCGTCGATCCGGGTCCAGGTCTTGCCCCCGTCGCCGCTGCGCGCCGCCGGGCCGCACGCGCCGCCGTGTTCCAGCGTCCAGACCGCAAAGAGCGTCCGCCCGTCCGGCATCAGCACGGTCGTCGGGTGGCCCTGATAGACGTTCGTCGTGCCCGCCGCGATCACGGTCTGCCGCCGCTTCCAGCCGGAGATGTCAACGAGCGGCAACTCGTCGCGGTAGACAGGTCTGATGTCGACCGGTGCGACACCGTCGGGCGTACGCCGGGCCAAGCCGTATATCTCTCCGGGTGTCAGCAGAGCATTATAAAGGCGTATGTCAGCAATCTCCCCTTGGAATGGCCGCGCCCCGCTAACCGCATTACCAAAGGCTGATCGGCCTCCTCGAAAAACCTTGGGCAGCGTCTGGGGCGAAAAAACGCCTGCCAATGGCCGGCCGTTCACGAAAAAGACGGGGACGGACGTCACGCCGCCGGGACACGTCACCGCCACATGTGTCCATCGTCCTGTCGAGACGGCCTCTCCCTGATTCCATGCCGACACGCGTCCGTTCGCATGCGCACCGAAAATCAGTCCCGCAAAAGGGCTGCCGCTCTCAGACGCCGTCAGATGAAGATAGAAACCCGGGGTCTCGACGATGCGCGGATAGGGCTTATCGCCTTGACCGAGTCCTTCCAGTTTGACCCATCCCGCCACCGTCAGATTTGAGAACGCGGGAGCGTCAAAGGCGGCCATCTCTCCCGTCGCACCGGAAAATAAGGCGGAGCGGCCTGCGTTAGTCCTGATTTGGCGCACGCCGCCTCCGAGTTGCGGCCGACACTCGGCAGCGTCTTCCGGCTTCAGCGGCAGCCACGAGACCGCAGGCGACGTTGACGTCGAAACACATCCGACAATCGCCAAAGCGGCTCCTCCCCCTATGATGACAAACCTTTTGATGCGCATAGTTTTACCTTTATTTGAGCAAGACGGCCGTACCGCATGGCTTAACGATAACCTGAACCACTTCCGAATACGAGACACGTTCGCCATCTGTCGTCTCAAGTTGCAACCCGTATGTCCCCACCCGTAGAAGAGAGATCGTGGTGCTCAAACTCGTCTCGTCTGCTATATGGATTCCGGCGGCATTTCCGGAGACGATCCTCCAACGGCTCGCAAGCGACGTCCCTGTCGGCAATCCGTCATCGTATACAACGGCTTCCAACGGCTTGCTCGCCCCCTGGTTTCCAATAAGGACCGCCGCGACCGGTTCCGTCAACGGTCCGCGGTTGACCCGCACCGGATCAGCGGCAAGCGCGGCAATCTCGGCTTCCGCGAGTTTGCGGTTGTAGATCCGCATCTCGTCGAGGACTCCGGGGAAGACGCGTGAATAATACCCGCCGCTAACCGTGTTCGTAACCGGCCCTTGGGGTCCGCCGACAGTCGTAGCCATTCCGCCCAACCGAACCGTGCTACCGACAACGCGACCGGCGTTCTTGCCGCTCGAAGCGGATTTCGTCTGCTTGACGCCGTCGATATACAGTTCGAGTTCGTCACCCGTCGCGCGGGCGAAAGACGCGTAGACGTGCATCCAGCGGTCTTTCGGCGAGAGGGATGGACTCGGGAAGGCATAGGTCATGGACGCCCCGCCCGAGCCCTGCTGAAAGAGAATAAAACCGGGAGAGGCGTTTTGGCAACCATAGTAGATGCCGAGCGTGTAACTGACGTCGACCAGCGCGGCGTTGGCTGAGACGTTGGTGTCCGACGTGTCGTGGTACATCCAAAAACTGAACGCGAGGTGAGTGACGTTGGTCGGCGTGTTCCACGACGGCCCGCTTTCCGGCAACGTCTGCAGCGTATCCGAATACCCATTGGCCGCATACGAACGGATTCCGTATCCGGCGACGCCCGTCTCATAGTGCGGAACAGTCATGGCGGTTGAACCGCCGATGACCTCCTTATTGTAGGGCGCGCCGTTCATCGGATAGTAGCGGACGAGTCCGTTGGTCAAGCTTGCGGCATCG
>CAZTDL010000397.1:0-4603 GCA_964612775.1 uncultured Lentisphaeraceae bacterium | reverse complement strand
CGGCAAAGTGGTGCGCGTGACCGATTTCGGCGCTTTCGTCGAGATCATGCCCGGAAAGGACGGGCTCTGCCACATCAGCGAACTTGCGGACCGTCGTATCGGATGTGTCGAGGACATCTGCAAAGTCGGCGACAAGATGATGGTTAAATGCATTGGCATCGATGACCGCGGACGCATCAAGCTTAGCCGTCGTGAAGCGATGCGTGACCTCGACCAGCAGAAGCAAAACAGCTAAAGCGGGTTGAAAGCCAACATTGCAAGGACCGCGCATGTTTTTACGAGCTGCGCGGCTCGAGTACGAAAAGCCCGCGACATATGGTCGCGGGCTTTTTCGCGATATTTGAAATAAAGAAAGTCTTGTCATCATGCTTACCCGCACCATCACTCATGCTATCCGCGTACTCGGTGTCGATGCTTCTTTGCGTTCCACTGGTGTCGGGATTCTTGATGCGGCGGGGTCACGCATGACGTCGGTTTATTACGGTACCGTCAAAAACGCGGCCGGGCGTCCGCTCTCCTCGTGTCTTCTCTATCTCCAAGATGAAATCGATCAATTGATCCGCGAATATGAGCCTCAAGTCATCGCCATTGAAAGCATCTTTTATGCGAAAAACGTAAAGACCATGATGCTTCTCTCGCACGCGCGCGGCGCAATTATCGCTCAGTGCGCACGCCTTGGTCTACCGGTGTATGAATATGAGCCACGCCGCGTGAAAATGGCGGTGGCCGGCTATGGCGCAGCACAGAAGGAACAGATTCAGAAGATGGTTAAGACGTTGCTCGCCCTTCACGAGGAGCCTCAGAACGACGCTGCGGATGCGCTCGCGCTCGCCATCACCCATCTTCACAATCGAACGGCACTCAACGCGCTCTCGGCTAAGCCTATCTGACGCCGGCGAACAATACGGCATCGTTAGGCCTTATATCATGAAATGTCTCTTTGGGTTCCCCGCCCCTATGCCATCGTTCGCAGATACTGTTTTCTCTGCGGCTCCGGGAAACGTTCGATCGCATAACGTAACATCGTTCGGGGCATCCGCACCCCGTTTTTTTTCAGAAATCTTTCCAGCTCAGTCCGGTCACGTTTCCCGACTTCCCGCAACAGCCAACCGACCGCTTTGTGGATCAAGTCTTCCGAATCGTTCAGCAGTATTTCAGCAATGCGTATCGTGAGCGCATAATTTTTCCTCCGGATGAAAAAAAAGGTTGAGACAATGGCGATCCGGCGTTCCCATATGAGTGAAGATCGCGCCAACGTATCAAGGGGCGTTTGATCACGCCCCATCAAATAAGCGCCAACAATATGTTCAGCAGACACATCGACCAGATCCCAGTTATTAATGAAGCGCGTATGCTTCAAATACAATTGGCAGATACGCTCTTGTTTTGAGGGGACGGCTTGGCTGAAAGACTGAACCATCATCAGCAACGCAAACAATCTGACCTCGTGGACGGGATCATGCAACAGACGTACGGCATCCGACACTGGAAGCGAGCGATATTCGCGAGCTAACTTCCTGAGTTCGGGCACACGCACACCCACGAACACGTCGCCCTCCCCATATTCGCCCGGACCGGTCTTGAAATATCGTTGTGCACCGAGTGCCCGCTCAGGGTTTCCCAACGCAACAATACGCGCCCTCACATGTTCAGCAGTCTCAAAGCCTCCCATCGCAAACGTCCTCCATTTCATATGTTTCCGTCGTATCGGCACGTTTTTTCCAGTGATAAGCAGTGATCGAATTTTTCCAAAAAACCTTGTCGAGTGCGGCTTGGCCTTTCGACGCAAAAAAATCCATGGCGATACGCTGTACGGTGTCAAGCGGCGCATAGCGTCCGCACACCGGCCAGTTGCTGCCGTAGATTAAGCGGTCTGGACCGAAAAAACGCCAGAGCGATTCAAGAATCGGCCGATAGACAGCCGCATCCATCGGCGCATCACCCGCCGTCCGTTTCGTACCTTCGACCAATCCCGAGATTTTCATAAATATGTTCGGTTGCTCTGCAAGCCTTTTCATGAGCGTCACCCAAGCCTCGGGGGGCGGCCCACCGGTGACGGACACATTGGCGACATGATTGACGATAAGGCGCAACCCTGGCACGGCCTGCGCAAGCGGCACGGCTTGTTCCACCCATTTGGGCGGTGAATGAACATCGAAACTGAGTCCGCGTTCAGACAGGTCGTGCATATCCCTGAGGAAAAGGCGATCCTTTAACCCCGCTTCAAGTGATCCTTCGCGGATGCGGACGCCCCGAAACAGCGAATTGCTGGAGAACCGTTTCAATTGTTCAGCGAACACGGCGGTTCCGATGGGCAAATTACCGACAAATCCAACAATCAGCGGATCCTGTTCCGCGAGATCGAGTATCCACTGGTTATCTTCGAGCCAAGGGCTGGCTTCGACGACAATGACACCGTCTACTCGCTGAGGTACAGCTTGCAGGCGGTAGTCCTTGGGCAAAACCGTCCTATAAAGCAAAGCATCGCGTTTTGTTGGCCAAGGTATGCCTTGCGGACGGTATGGATTATAAAAATGGACGTGCGTGTCGATAATCTTATCAGGTTGCCTTTTACCCATCTTCGCAGAAAGCGAGCATCCACCGCAAAGAGATGCCGCCGCAACACTCACTGAACGTAAAAACGCGCGTCGTGTTTTGTTCATGACTTTACCCGCCGAAGACCAATTACGTGTATAGCGTGAAATAAATGACCGTAGCCAAACCGAAACAAAGCCACGTCAGTTCGTATTTATATCACATTGCATGGCCCTTTGTGATCTTCTGCAGCCATTTTATTTCTCGACCCCGTCAGGACTATGGAAACGAAAAACATAAGCGTGAGATTGACAACATGTTCAAACCGTGACAACCTTCTTGACATGAAAACCGCGTTGGACACCCTTGTTTCGTTCTTGGATAGAACACTTGATCTTTCGACGTTCCATGATTCGTCTAACAATGGACTTCAGATCGCGAATAACGGCACTGTCACACATGTCATCACGGGGGTCGATGCGAGCCTGCGTTTACTCAAGGAGGCTGCCACATGCGGTGCAGACTGTGTGGTTTGCCACCATGGACTCAGTTGGGGGGACTCGCTCAAACGGGTCACGGGACTCAACCACAGACTCATATCCTTTGCCCTCGAACACAATATAGCGGTTTATGCAGTTCATCTGCCTCTCGATGCGCATCCTCGCTACGGTAACAACGCGCGACTCTGCAAGACACTAGGCCTTTCTAAAATGAAAAAGGCTTTCACCTATCACGGCGAGATGATCGGATTTACCGCTGCATATGAAAACGCCATTTCCTTCTCGACTTTTTGCGATCATGTGCGCATCGGCGTCAACCCGGACATCCGCGTGTTGGATTTCGGTCAAAAGACGATCAAGACTGTAGGCGTGGTCTCAGGTGGAGCATCGGATATGATCGATCAAGCGGCCGACATCGGAGTCGACGTTTTTCTCACAGGGGAACCCAGCCTGCAGGGCTATAATTTAGCCGAAAATCTTAGCCAAAATGTGGTATTTGCAGGACATTACGCCACAGAGACGTTCGGTGTGCAGGCTCTCGCCCGATTGATTCGACAGCGATTTCGCATACGAACAGAATTTGTCGACTTTAGGATCGGTTATTAAACCGTTGCCGGCGAAACCGCAGGATACGGTCGAGACACTCCGCCTGGCGGCCAGGCATATGCATCTCCAGCATGCCGTGAATGTTCAATTGCCCTTATCATCCGAAGACCAATAAAAACTTCCGCAAGGACTATTTTGTCCTAACACACGGCAGCAAATCACAAAATGGGGTTTATGTCGCGATTTTTTTAAGATCAGGCCGACTTCAGACGTATATAGGTTGAACTCAACCTAAACGGAGGCCTGCTATGAAAACGACTGCAAACGTTCATCCCAGCTTGGCCGAAAGGGCCGACCCCTATCGTGAACCTGATTATCTGAACCGCCTTTCCCTGATGCTGCACGGTTTACGGCGACCTTATGAAACGCGTGACTATAAAGCTGCCATTATCGAGTTACAACGGCTATCTGCACCGTTAAGCGCTGTGATCTTGCCTGCCGTTCTTATTGGTCTGATACTCCTGCTGTCGGACAACACATCCATCGAAGATCCGATCATCAGCATCGTTGTGATGGAACCGGACAATCCTGGTACCGAATTGCAAAAGCCGCTAGCGGTTGAAAACAAAGAAGCAGTGGTCGAAAACGATGATGTCATCCAAGCAATTCCACTTTCTCCGATCATTTCCGTAAAGACCGAGACAGTCCAATACCGGGTCACCCCCGCACCTCCACCGATCGCCGCAAAGATCCCCGCCAACATGAACCTGTTTATGCCGGGTTCATTGACCGTTATCCGAAATGCAAATACGCGGGACCGTCTTCGTGTCGCGAATGACGGCGACCAGATTACGGAAGATGCCGTCATGCGTTCGCTCCGATGGCTTAAGAAAAACCAACAAGACGACGGTTCCTGGCGTTCACAACGGGTCGCCATGACGGGGTTAGCCGTTCTAACCTTTCTCGCACACGGAGAAAGGCCAGGCGATTCTCCGGAATTCGGGGAATCCGTCCAACATGCG
>CAZTDL010000396.1:0-4612 GCA_964612775.1 uncultured Lentisphaeraceae bacterium | reverse complement strand
AACTACCGCATCCTCGAAATACTTGATCATCATCGTCTTGGGAACTTCTCGACGCGTTATCCGATCATGTTTATCAACCGTGTGGTGGGCGCGACCTCGACGATTGTGGCCGGCCTGTATGTCGAGCAGAAAGCGGTGTTGACGCCGGGTGTCGCAGCGTTGTTGTTGGCCGGTATCCTGACCGATACCGTGATGCTGAGGTCTGCAACCACGACTGAGACCGATCGCGAGACGGCGGAGCATCTTGCCGGGCTTGTGGATTTGGATATCGAAGCCTTCGGCCGCGACATTTTCAACAGTGCCCGTCAGCTGACCGACGTTACGCCTGCGGATATTTTGGGCATGGACGCCAAAACGTATACGGCCTGCGGCGAGACTTTTGTCGTGAGTCAGGTGGAAGCCAACTCGACCGAGGAACTGATTGGGCGAAAAGGCGAGATTCTGGGCGCATTGGCTGAAAAACGTGTGTCAGAGGGTCTCTATTTCGCTGCGCTCATGATCACGGATATCACGTCGCTGAACTCGGCTCTGCTCATAGATGGCGATTCCGAATTCATCCGCCGCATCGTCTTCCCAAAAATGGATGATCGCGTGTATATGTGCCGCGATATCCTTTCGCGCAAGAAACAGCTGATTCCTCTTATGATTGAGCAGATGGAAAGCGTTTTGGGCCCAAATGAGCGCGGGACGGCGAGATGATTCCAATGATTTTTCACATTGCCCGTCGAGGGTAGAAAAACGTATTATAGTAAACCTATGTCTAATGAGAATGAAAACAAGCGTGATCTGCCGAAACAGCCGCCGGTGATGCAGACTCCTCAAGATAAGCCAGAGGGGGGGGCTGCCACAGGCGCCTTGCCTCCGAAACGGGTTTTTGGTGCCTGGATGGTCGTCGGCATGTTGCTGCTCTTCATGCTGGGAATGCTGTATTACAAACCGCAGGGTGAACTGAAGCCAATGGACCAGCTGGAGTTTTTTCAACTGGCGGAGCAGGGGCTGGCGGATGAGGTCAAGCTGGTACGTGAGCCGAGTGGGGTTACCTATTTTCGCGGCGTCAAAAAAGATGCGGGTAAAGAGCGGTTCCGCATCAACGTGCTTTCTTCGGAAAGTAGCGAGAATTTCTTGCTGGAGAAAAAGATCCCGTACTCCGTGGTTTACAGCAGTAATTTTTTCGGGCCGTTTTTGCGCGAGTTGCTGATGATTGCGCTGTTCTTGGGGATTCTGTATTTCGTGTTCATCCGCCAGATCAAGTCGGCGAATATGGGCGCGATGAGTTTTGGCAAGAGTCGCGCCAAGATGCTGAATCAGGACAAGAAGAAGCTCACCTTTGCGAATGTGGCCGGAATCAAGGAGGCAAAGGAAGAGGTTCAGGAAATTGTGGAATTCCTGAAGGAGCCCGCACGGTTTCAGAAGCTCGGCGGCCGTATTCCCAAGGGCGTGCTGCTGATGGGGCCCCCCGGTACGGGTAAGACGTTGCTCGCGAAGGCGATTGCTGGCGAGGCGGGCGTGCCGTTCTTCAGTATCAGCGGGTCGGATTTTGTGGAGATGTTTGTGGGTGTCGGAGCCTCTCGCGTGCGGGACATGTTCGAACAGGGTAAAAAGCATGCGCCATGTCTGATCTTCATCGATGAGATTGATGCCGTCGGACGCAGCCGTTTCTCTGGAATCGGCGGCGGTCATGATGAACGTGAGCAGACGCTGAACGCGTTGCTCGTGGAAATGGACGGTTTTGAAACGTCGGAGGGGGTTATCATTATTGCGGCCACCAACCGAGCCGATGTGCTCGATCCCGCACTTTTGCGTCCGGGGAGGTTTGATCGTCAGATCATCATCGATCTTCCGACTCTGGTGGGGCGTGAGGAGATATTAAAGATGCATGCCCAGAAAATCAAACTGGCCCCCAATGCGGATTTGTCAAGAATTGCGCGGGGCACGCCGGGTTTTTCGGGCGCTGATCTCGCCAATCTTTTGAACGAGGCGGCTTTGCTCGCGGCGCGGGACAACAAAGCCGGCGTTGAGCATTTCGACCTTGAGGAGGCCCGCGACAAGGTGTTGTGGGGCCGCGAGCGTCGCAGTCGTGCCATGGAAGACCGTGAACGCCGGATCACGGCGTGGCACGAATCGGGTCATGCGCTCTTGCAGGTGTTGTGCAAATATACCGAGCCGCTGCATAAGGTGACGATCATCCCCCGCGGGCAGGCTCTTGGCGCAACCATGTCTTTGCCCGAACGCGATGTCCTGAACCGTTCGCGTTACGAGCTGCTCGATCAGTTGGTCGTGCTGACGGGGGGCCGCATTGCGGAGCAGATGTATACGAATGACATATCGACCGGCGCGCGGATGGATATTAAGATGGCTAGCGAAATTGCCCGCAAGATGGTCTGTTCGTACGGTATGAGTGAGGTTTTCGGTTTTCAGTCATTTGGCGATAATCAGGAAACGCTGTTCCTCGGACGCGAAGTGGCACGCAATCAGGCATACAGCGAAGATACGGCGAAGAAGATCGATGAAGAGGTCGAGCGGCTTTTGAATGACGCCTATGTGCGGGCCGGCAAAATGCTTGCGGAGAATCGCGCGCGGCTTGAGCTGCTGGTCGACCACCTGCTTGATGCTGAGACGATGGATGGCCGTGACGTTGAAGATCTGATTAAGGACGGCCGTATCCGCAGCGAGGCTGATCGCGCCGCCGAGAAAGCGGGAGGGGCCGAGTCTTCGGCTCCAACAGTTGAGTCGGCAAAGGAGCCGGAAAATGCGGGTTTTCCTCCGATTCCTTCTGGCGTGCAAGAAGAAGATCCTAAGGCGGCGGAACCTCCTCCTTTACCTTAAAAGAAGGCAAAGCTGCCCGAGATGGTTGTGGGTGGTTATGTGAGAATGAAAAAGGAAGAGCGTGTTTGGCGCTGTTGTGACCGGCGGATTCTGCTCGCGCGGACACTTGTGATGGGTATCGTCAATGTGACGCCTGACTCGTTCTCGGATGGGGGGCAGTGGTTTGATGCCGGGCGCGCTATCGCTCATGGTCTGGAACTGGTTGCCGAAGGCGCTGACATATTGGATATCGGCGGAGAGTCGACACGCCCCGGAGCGGAAGCCGTGGAGGAGGATGAAGAGTCGCGGCGCGTCGTGCCGGTGATCCGATCATTGGTTGAACAGTGCGGGGTGCCTGTCTCAGTGGATACCCGGCGTCCGGATGTCGCGAGGGCCGCCTTGGATGCGGGCGCGTGTATCGTCAACGATATTCGGCCGTTGAACCATGACGAGTCGATGGCGGCGGTGGTTCGGGAGACGGGGGCGGGTGTCGTGGTGATGCACATGCGAGGTACCCCTCAGACGATGGCGCAATTCACCGATTACGCGGATGTGGTGAGCGAGGTTGAGAGCGAGCTTCGGCGTGCCGTGACTTTCGCCGAGGCGCGAGGAATAAATTGTGAGCGCGTGGTGATTGATCCCGGCATCGGGTTCGCGAAAACGACGGCTCAAAATGTGATGCTGTTGGCTGCAACGGCTCGACTGTCTCGAATCGGCCCTTTGCTGGTCGGTGTGTCGCGCAAGCGATTCATCGGTGAGCTGTGCGGCGAACCTGACGTTGCCGGCCGGATCGGCGGCAGTGTCGGCGCGGCGGTCTGGTGCGCGCTGCACGGCGCTTCAATTGTGAGGGCGCATGATGTGAAGGCGACCCGTCAGGCTTTGACGGTGGCGCGTGAGGTGGATCAGGTTGCGGGTCTATAACGCTTATGTTTGACGGACTACAGATCGGCTTTAACGATGTCATGCAGATCCTCATTCTCTACATGGGGGTCTATGCGCTCATCCGGTTTGTGCGAGGCACGCGCAATGCGCAGGTGTTGCTCGGTTTTTGTGTGCTGGTGGTTTTTTTGCTGCTTTTCACCTATGTCTTCAATTTTGATGTTGTGGCGCGTGTCGTTTATTTGTTGCTGATTTATCTGGCGTTAAGCATGGTGGTTGTGTTCCAACAGGAGATTCGACGCATGCTGGCGCTGGTGGGCGGGCAGCGTTTGTTTGATCGGGGACACGCTGTAGGTTTGGAATCTGTTCCTGAGAAACTATGCCGTTGCGTGATGTCTCTGTCCCGGGCGAGAATTGGTGCGTTGATTGCCGTTGAGCGTGGCATTTCGCTCGGTAGCTATGAGGATTCCGGCGTCAAGCTTAACGCGGTGGTCAGCCACGAACTCATGGTTTCTATTTTTACCCCGCCGCGGCCGTTGCACGATGGCGGCATAATTATGCGCAATGGCAGAATCGCGGCTGCGCACTGCCTGTTTCCCGTGTCGAATCAGAGCGAGCTCACTGTTTCCGGTATGCGACATCGCGCAGCTGTCGGCTTAAGCGAGGATACCGATGCCGTGATCGTGGTTGTGTCGGAGGAGACCGGAAAGATCGCGGTTGCGCATAATGGACGTTTGCATCGCTACAGTGAAGGCAAAGTTGAGAAGATTCTTTTGCGCTGGCTCAAGAAGGCGATGCCTTTTGAAGCGCGCGGTACGGTTACCGTATCCGATTGGTTTATGGCGCTCTTCACGAAATATGTGCGCAACCGATGGAAGTCTATCAGGGAGGAAGACCATGAAAACCGATAAGGTTCTTTCTCTCCTTA
>CAZTDL010000395.1:0-4649 GCA_964612775.1 uncultured Lentisphaeraceae bacterium | reverse complement strand
ACGGCAGCCAAGACGGCACCGCAGAGGCGATTCGGCGGTCGGCGGAAAAAGATCAACATGTCCACCCCATCTATGTGAAGGTCAACGCCGGCAAAGGGAACGCTCTCAAACGCGGATTCGCCGCTTCAAGAGGATCGCACATTCTGTTGCTGGACGGTGACCTCGATCTCTCCCCTTCCCGCCTCACCACCTTTTTCGACATCATGACGGAGAAACGCGCCGCCATTGTCATCGGCTCTAAGCGCCATCCAAACTCGGTCATCGACTATCCTTGGCACCGTCGTCTGGCCAGCGGCATCTACTATATGCTGGTGCGCCTGTTGATCGGCCTGCCGGTATCCGATACCCAAACGGGCATGAAGCTGTTCACGCGCGAGGCGCTCAGCTGGGCCTTCGACCGCATGCTGGTCAAGGCTTTCGCGTTTGACCTTGAAGTGCTCTCGATCGCCCACGCCAAAGGTTTCACCGTTGCCGAAGCGCCGATCGAGATGCACTTCGGCGAAAAAGTGGGCTGTCTCTCGTGGAACAATGTGAAGCAGGTGATGAACGACACGCTCGCCATTTTTTACCGGCTGCGCATCCTGCGCTATTACGTCAGCGTCGAAGTGGCACCGGCCGCAGAAGAACCGTTCTTCATTTCCGTTGTCATCGCCTGTCCCGGGCCGAGCCCCTATCTCACCGAATGTCTGAACGCCATGGTCCATCAGACCTACCCGCATTTCGAAGTGATTGTCCTGCCCGACCATCCGACCGAGTTGGGGCCCTATCCGTTCGAACTCCGCGTGCATCCCACGGGCAAAACGCGCCCTGCCGAAAAACGCAATGAAGGCATACGGATGGCCAAAGGCGAAATCGTTGCCTTCCTTGACGATGACGCATTCCCCGTCCCCAACTGGCTTGAGCAAGCCGTCAAATACTTCACGTTGCCCGATGTCGCGGGCGTCGGAGGCCCGGGCGTCACCCCGCCCGGCGACCCGTTCATGGGACAGGCGGGCGGACGCGTCTACGCGAACCGTTTTGTGTCCGGCAACTATCGCTACCGTTATCAAGGCGACCGCGTGCGCGCCGATATCGACGATTTCCCGAGCTGCAACCTCTTCGTGCGCGCCGATGTGCTCAAGACCATCAAAGGCTATCGCACCGACTTCTGGCCGGGTGAAGACACCATTCTCTGTGCCGACATCGTCCTGGGCCAAAAAAAGCGTATCGTGTATGACCCGTGGGCACAGGTCTATCATCATCGTCGCCCGCTCTTCGGGCCGCATCTGCGACAGATCGGCCGTTACGCCCTGCACCGCGGCCATTTCGCCAAGCGTTTTCCTGCCACGTCGCTTCGGCTGAGTTATCTGATCCCCACATTTTTTGTGGCGGGCCTCGCGATCGGAGCGGTTCTGGCCTGTGTCCATCCGTGGTTTCGCATCGCCTACTTCGCGGCCTTGGCCTTTTACGGTGCGGTGACGCTCGCGTCAGCGGTCTCGCTGCGACACCCGTGTCTCGGACTGGTCACCTGGCTCGGCGTCATGGCCACACATCTCGTCTACGGTTTCCGTTTCGCCCAAGGCTTGCTGTCACGCCACATGCCATGTGAAGTCGCGACCTTTGACCACCCCGCAGAAAAATAAGGAAGAATGACATGCGTAAGTCTCTGTCTTGGGTCCTCGTGATCGGCTTCGCGACCGTTCCACTCCTTGCGCAAGCAACCGGTCCCGCCGACAAAGTGACCGTAGAAACCGTCGCCGCAGCCATCCGGCAAGCCGACAAGAAACACCCCCTGCTCTTTGCCGACAGCGCCGCTTTTGCCGCCCTGCGCGAACATGCCGGCCAAAATGAATTCAGTCGGCAAGCGCTGGAGCGCATTCTGTTTGACGCCGACAACATGCTGACGTTTCCGGTCAGCAAACGCGAGCTGGAGGGCCGACGGTTGCTCGGCGTATCTCGCTGTGCGCTCCACCGCGTCTCGACGCTCGCAATGGCTTACCGCCTGAGCGGAAAGACGGCCTATCGCGACCGCTGCATCGCTGAAATGCGTGCTGTTGCCGACTTTGCGGATTGGAACCCATCCCACTTCCTCGATGTCGCAGAAATGACCCTCGCCATGGCGGTAGGCTACGACTGGCTCTACACCGAACATGGATGACGCAACACGCACGGCCATCGCAAAAGCCATTCTTGAAAAAGGCCTTCTCACGTCTCTGAAACACACCGGCTGGGTTAAGGCGAGCAACAATTGGGGACAGGTCTGCCATGCGGGCATGCTGGCCGGTGCCCTAGCGCTCATGGATCAGCAAGAGTCGCTGGCGGTCGAGGTTGTCCACCGCACCATCACAAACCTGCCCCGCTCCATGCACGCGTTCGAACCCAAAGGCTGTTACCCCGAGGGCCCCGGCTACTGGTCCTATGGCACGGATTTCAATGTCCTCGCGATCGCGTTGCTGGAAGGGGTTCTGAAATCCGATTATGGGCTGATCGCCATGCCCGGGTTCACGGCAACGGCCGACTATCTCGATCTTGTCACAGGCCCTTCCGGCATGACCTTCAACTACGCCGATGGCGGCATGGGCCGCAGCACCGACTGCGCCTTGTGGTGGTTTGCCAAACGCTTCAACCGCCCCGGCATCCTCGCTTATTTCGAAAAAAACGCCTTTCTCAAATATTGCGCAAACCGTTCATCGGCCGCCACGAAGGGGAAAGGTGACAGGCTCTTCGCTTTTACGCTTTTCTGGCTCCAGCCTCTTCCCGCAGGCAGTGCGCCAAAGGCGCCGCTCGCATGGCTGTCCGAAGGCCCTGTGCCGATCACAATTCAGCGCACATCATGGGACAACGCAAGCGCGGTCTTTGTGGGACTCAAGGCCGGTTCCCCCTCCGCCCCTCACGGCCACATGGACGCCGGCTCGTTTGTGTTTGACGCCGAAGGCATTCGATGGGCGTACGATATCGGCGCTGAAAGCTATCATCGTATTGAATCACGCGGCATGAACCTGTGGAGCTCGGAGCAGAAGTCCGACCGTTGGCGCATTTTTCGGCTGAGCAGCCTCAGTCACAACACGCTCGTCATTGACGACCAGCCACAGTACGCAAAAGGTAAAGCCATGATCGTTTCTTTCCGCGAAGGTCCCGACTCCGAGGCCGTGCTTGACCTCTCTCCCGTCTACACCAACGCCGCGAAAGTGATCCGATCCGGCACGCTGCTACACACAGGCGAATACCGTATGAGCGACACGCTCACAGGCCTTAAACCCGGGGCCTGCGTACGCTGGGGCATGGTCACAAAAGCGGTACCGGACGCACAGCGGATCGGGACGATTATCCTGCGAGAAGCGGGCAAGCAACTCAAGCTCTCAGCTCAGCACGACGCGAACACCGAATGGAAGACGTACGCGGTCGAGGAACCCCGAAACGAATGGGACTCCCCGAACAAAGGCATGGTGATGGTCGGGTTCGAGACCGTTACGCCCGCCTCCGGCGAGTTGAACCTGACGGTGCTTTTTACACCCGGTCACGCAAAAGCGCAACTCCGACATTAAGCGCTCGCGCGATCCGGCACCTCGATCACGGCGATCTGCCCGTGCGAAAACGGGCCGGGATTGATCACAACGGTCCTTCCGACCTGCATGCGTGAAGCCGCCTCGTGGATGTGGCCGGTCAAGCAATAGGCCGGTTGCGCTTCGTCAATGAAAGCGCGCAACGAATGGGATCCCACATGCATGCCGGTCGGCAGCAGATCCGCGCCCGTGCCGTATGGAGGCTGATGAGAAACGAGAATCAGTTGCGAACAGTCGCCCCCGCAAGCCTCGCGGATGCGCGTCAGGCAAGAGGCGCCTTCTGTCTCAGAATATTCGCTGGGCGTATGTCCGGGACAAGGCAACGCCCCCCCTACGCCTGCCAGAAGCCAATCGCCCAGACGCGCAACGCGCCCGTGCAGATTGCGCCAGCCATCGAGCTCGTCCGCAGGGCCCATGGCATCACAATTGCCGATCACGAAATAGCACGGCAGCCCTTCAATGTGAACGGCATCCGCCATCGTTTGGACACGCTCATGTTTCCCGAACGTCGTGAAATCGCCGCAAACAATCAAAGCATCAGCCCCGACACACGTATCCCGTAACAGATCGACATGCCTCATACTATCGTGCAAGTCAGAAATAACGATGAGTTTCATAGTCTCTTCTCCCTTTCTTATTGCATAACGAAATAACGCAAATAGATATATCCGGTACAAAAAATCAAACTGAGAAACATCAGAGGAATACCGAGCCGTGAAAACTCCCAGAAGGAAAAACCGTGATTGTTCCGTTTGGCTATCTGAGAGATCACCACGTTGGCCGAAGCGCCGACCAGCGTCCCGTTTCCGCCCAAGCAAGCACCCAAGGCCAAGGACCAAAAAAGCGGATTAGCGATCTGCTGCGCAATGGCGGCCTCCTGTCCATCCAACCCCATCTGCTTCGCGAAGACGGGCGTCATGCTCTGCACCAGCGGGATCATCGCCATCACCAGCGGGATATTGTCCACGATCGCCGACGCGATCGCGCTGAACCACAGGATCGCCAAGGCGGTGGCCAACAAGTTTCCACCCGTCATATTCAACAGTTGTTGCCCCATCATCTCGAACACCCCGTTGTGTTCCAAACCGAAAATCAGCATGAAAAGGC
>CAZTDL010000394.1:0-4656 GCA_964612775.1 uncultured Lentisphaeraceae bacterium | reverse complement strand
CTCGATATCGGTTCCGCCCTTGACGCCCTTAACGGTGTCGTGAACACTGCCCCAGTCGGTCACGACAAGGCCCTTGAAACCCCATGCTTTGCGCAGGATATCGCGGTTGAGATAAGCGTTCTGGCTACAAAACTCGGCCGCCTCGCAACGTCCGGGAACGACGAGTTTGTTGTAGGCGTTCATCACGGCAAGCACACCGGCGTCCTTGACGGCGGCGCGGAAAACCGGCAGGTAGATCTCATGCAGCGTCCGCTCGTCAATGGTGGCGGTGACCGAATTGCGGTTCCACTCCTGGCTGTTCGCCGCGAAGTGCTTGACGCAGGCGGAGGCATCGTGGGACTGCACGGCTTTGATGTATTCGACGACTAAAGCGGCACCGAGTGCCGGATCTTCGGTGAGATACTCGAAATTGCGGCCGCAGAGCGGGATACGCATGATGTTCACGCCAGGGCCCAGAATCATGTCTTTGTTGCGGGCACGAAGTTCCTTGCCGATCATGTGTCCATAGGCGGCCGCGAGCGAACGATCCCAAGTGGATGCGAGAACTTCCAGCGTCGGCAAGGAGGTGGATTGATCGGAAGGGTCATCCGGTTTGGTCGCGGCCGCAAAGGTCATACGGTCAAGTTCGGCACGGACGTTGCACGAGCTGTCGTCGAAATAGAACTCCTTGTTAAGGCCTACTCGAGGAATCGGGGTCAACGACATCGTGCTGATGCCGGCACAGAGCGAGACTTTTTCTTCTATCGTCATACGTGCGAGAACGGCTTTAGCCTCGTCCATAGACGGGTCTGTTCTTTGTTGTGAAAAAGTGGCGAAAGCGAATTGGAGGATGGAAGCGAAAACGATGAACAATTTTTTCATGACGACCTTCTTGGGATACGGAGCGATGTGTGACTGCGACTCATGAATCAGTTACGAGGCGTAACAGGGAAAACAAAAATAAGCACTCGGTAACGCGCATGATGTGCCATGCTTTTAAAGCATCGATAGTTTATCAAAAGGGAGGGGTGTGCGGCAAGATCGAGCCGATTCCATCGAATCAGACGAATCGCGGCTACATCATGTTTTATGCGGATGCCGAAAAGCGCGTGATGACCGACGGCTTTCATGCTAAACTTTTCGCATTCGGTTTGAGAAGAAAGCATGTATATGAAGCGCACGAAAATTGTTGAGTTGCTAGCGGTTGAACGTCGTGGTTTCCCTGTTCGCGTAGCGGGATGGGTACGCACGCGTCGTGATTCCAAGGGCGGGTTCTCTTTTGTCGAGATCAATGACGGATCGTGTCTTGCGAACCTGCAGGTGATCGCTCCCGCATCCATGGCGAACTATGAAGCGGACATATTAAAACTTCATCCAGGCGCATCGGTTGTTGTCGAGGGGACGCTAGAGTCCTCCGAAGGCGGCGGACAGGCGGTGGAGGTTAAAGCCTTAACGGTTCAAGTGCTGGGGTTTTCCCCGCCCGTCGAGTATCCGCTCGGAAAGCAGAAAATCAATTTCGACCGTTTACGCGAGTTGCCGCACCTCCGGGCCAGAACCAATAGTTTCGGGGCGGTGGCACGCGTTCGAAACACGTTGGCCCAGGAGGTCCACCGTTTCTTTCATGATCGCGGTTTTCTGTATGTTCACACACCGATCATTACCTCCAGCGACTGTGAAGGTGCGGGGGAGATGTTTCAGGTGACCACGCTCGATCCTCATGCGCCACCTCGACGCAATGACGGTTCGGTCGACTATTCACAGGATTTCTTCGGGCGGCGCGCGTCTCTCACGGTCAGCGGCCAGTTGGAGGGCGAGGCATATGCTTGCGCACTGGGAGACATTTACACTTTCGGTCCGACATTTCGCGCGGAAAATTCCAACACGCGGCGTCATCTTTCGGAGTTTTGGATGATCGAACCGGAGATGGCTTTTGCGGACTTAGCCTTGGATGCGGAACTGGCGGAGGCTTTCTTGCGGCATCTTTTTACGGCGGTCGTTGCAAAATGCGCAGCCGATTTACGTTTTTTCGACCAGCGGATTCAACCCGGTCTGGTGGAACGCCTGGAGCGACTGGTGAACGCCCCGTTTGGCCGCGTGACGTATACGGAAGCGGTTAAGCTGTTGGAAAACTCAGGGAAAACCTTCGAGTTTTCTCCTTTCTGGGGCATGGATATGCAATCTGAGCACGAGCGGTTTTTGGCGGAAGAGATCTTTAAGGGGCCCGTGGTTGTGACCGACTATCCCGAGGCCATCAAGGCGTTCTATATGCGGCGTAATGCCGACGGCCGAACGGTTGCGGCGATGGATGTTCTATTGCCGGCCGTCGGCGAGATCATCGGCGGTAGTCAGCGCGAAGAGCGCCTCGACATCCTTGAGGCTACAATGCTTAAAAACGGCATGAATTTGGAGGAATACGACGCATATCTTGATCTGCGACGTTACGGCAGCGTACCGCATGCAGGGTTTGGTCTTGGTTTCGAGCGGCTGGTCCAGTTCTGTACGGGCATGAATAATATCCGCGACGTTATTCCGTATCCACGCGCGCCAAGACTATGCTAACATGACATCCAAAATTTTGAATAGGGGCAAGCGGATGCGAATAGGGGAAGCCTGATGACGAAATTCGGGAAAATCATTGCCATATCGCTTTGTGCGATAAACGTCGTCGCGCAGGATACCGGGCACGTTGATCCTTTGACCGTAACAAAGGCGGATGTCAAGGTGCGGCTCGATGCGATGCCGTCTACGCATCCGCGGCTCTTTGTGAAGCGGGCAGACGCGTTCGACAAAATCCGCAGTGTCATCGGGCAAAAGCCAGAGTGGACGCTGATCCGCGATTGGATTGTCAAAGATGCGGACGGTTTATTGACGGAGAAACCCGTTGAGCGCGTTCAGCAGGGTATGCGCATGCAGGGACAGCATGCCGTGGAAAAACGCGTTGGCCTTCTTGCGGCGGCCTACCGTTTGACAGGCAAGCCTGGCTATGCGGAACGCGCCCGAAAAGAGCTGTTGGCGGCAGCGGCGTTCACAGACTGGAATCCGAGCCATTTTCTTGATACGGCGGAAATGACATTGGGCGTTGCCTTAGGTTACGACTGGCTGTATGACACGCTCGACGACGCCACACGGAAATTGCTGCTGGAGGCCATTCGGGAAAAGGGGCTCAAGCAAGCACTGGCAAAGAAATACTTTTGGACCAAGGGCAATAACAACTGGTCGCAAGTGTGCTGGGGCGGCATGGTTGCGGGCGCGCTGGCGATTCGAGACCAAGACCCCGAATTGGCGTTAGAGATCATCCATCAGGCGGTGACCTCGGTTCCTTACTCGATTAAGCCGTATGAGCCGAACGGCTCCTATCCCGAGGGTCCCGGTTACTGGACATACGGCACGACCTATTACGTCTACATGATGGACTTACTCAACAAGGCGCTCGGCACGGACTTTGGACTCTACGACTTGCCAGGATTCGCCAAGACGGGTGACTACATCAACATCGTAACGGGACCCGGCGGACGGTTCTATAACTATGCTGATGGCGGCGACGGACGTGGTCATCAGCTTGCGTTGTGGTGGCTGGCGCTGCGGAGTGGCCGACCCGATTGGCTGAGGAAAGAAGCCGCCGACATGCGCGAGGCGGTCCGTCTTGGTGACCCCGCAAAAACCGCGATTCGAAGCGTTGGGTTTCCCGTGCTGTTGCTTTTATGGTTTCAGGAAACCGCGGCAAACGTCAAAAGTGATATTCCTCTCAACTGGTCGAGCGAAGGCCACGTGCCGATCATCGCGATGCGGTCGTCCTGGGAGGATCCAAATGCCGCCTATTTAGCGACAAAAGGCGGACCCGCCATACAGAATCACGGGCACATGGACTCCGGGTCGTTTGTCTATGAGGCGGATGGCGTGCGTTGGGCCGTCGACCTCGGATCTCAAAGCTACTACTCGATTGAGAAGCTGGGTATGAGCCTTTGGAGTTCGAAGCAGGATTCTGATCGTTGGAAAATATTTCGCTTAAGCAGCGCAAGTCATAACCTGTTGACGATTGACGGCAAGTTGCACGTCGCGAAGGGAAACGGGAGAATCATAAAATTCGATGATGACCCGCAACTGCCCTACGTCGTCATCAATTTAAATGAAGTCTATGAGGGACAGGCGGAAAAAGTGACGCGTGCCTGCTCGCTGTTGCCATCTCGCACCGGCGTAGTCCAGGATCGGCTGTCGGGAATGGTGCCGGGGGCTAAGGTGCGTTGGGCCATGGTGACCTTCGCGAAAGTATGTTCGCCGCAAGGAAATGATATGGTGCTCTCCGATGGCGCTAAAAGTGTGACCGTGCGCGTTGCCGCACCTGCGGACGTGGCCTGGCGGGTGTCGGATCTCTCCGAGCCTCTCAACACATGGGATGCCTCGAACAAGGGCGCAAGCATGATCTCTTTCGAGACGGCGGCGCCTGAGAACGGAATGTTGAATTACCGAGTATTGCTGATTCCGAGCGGTGTCCAGCCCGAACGGGCTATACCTGATTTTATTGACGCCGCGCGATAATAAGAGGAGGGACAATGAATACGTTTTCGACTTGTTTTATGGCCATTGGGTTCGCCGGTATTGTAGCCGCAGGGGAATTCGTCTCTAACCCCGGCTTTGAGACGTTGACGGAGAAGAAGACGGTTGCTGAATGGGAATCCT
>CAZTDL010000393.1:0-4663 GCA_964612775.1 uncultured Lentisphaeraceae bacterium | reverse complement strand
CACCCATACGGGCGATGTGGCCGCCGTGCTGCGGCAGATGGTCGCATACAAATTAACCCATCCCGAATTTCGAGGCCTCTTTCATTGGAGCGGAAACGAGCCCATGACCAAGTACGGCATAGCCTTAGCGTTCGCGCCGCTGATCGGCTTTGACGCGCAACGGCTCGTGCCGGACGCGACGCCGCCGCACGGCGCGCCGCGTCCGAAGGATGCCCATCTCGACACATCCGAACTGGAACGGCTCGGCATGGGACAACTTACGCCCTTTACCGCCGCGATCCCGTCGATTATTGCCCCGCACCTGCCGCAATGAACACGCTGAAATGGTCGAGCGGGAACCGAAGGTCCCGCTCGACCGCCGAACACAACCAACGGCTCGCTATTTCTTATCCGTGTAGAAGACACGCTTGGCTTTGCCTTCACTGCGAGGCAACGTGCCGGGCTTGAAAACATCGCCTTTCGGACTAAAACCAAGCACCTCTTTCAGGCGTTTCTCAATCATATAGCCGGTAACCCCCTCTTGCGCCTCAACATTGATGCGCACGTCGGTGACACCATGATCGTTCTCAAGGATGATCTGATATTCGGGCAACACGCCCGGAATCTCCATCAGCGCCTGTTCCACCTGTTTCGGGAAGAAATTCACCCCCTTGACGATCAGCATGTCGTCGCACCGCCCCACGATGCGGTCAATGCGCAGGCTGGTGCGCCCGCAGGCGCAACGCTCGCGGCTCACGATCCGCGTCAGATCGCGCGTGCGATAACGGATCACAGGGATTGATTCCCGTGTCAGCGAGGTAAAGATCACCTCCCCGATTGCGCCATCCGGCAGCACCTTGCCGGTAACGGGATCCACGATCTCGGTCAAATACTGATCTTCCCACACATGGATTCCGCAACGCGCCTCGCAATCCATACCGGTTGTGCCGACGCCGCCGGTTTCCGTCATACCATAGATGTCAAAAGCCTTGATGCCCAAACGCGATTCAACACGCTTGCGCATTTCGTCCGAGAACGATTCCGCGCCGAAAATGCCGACCTTCAGATCGGGAAGCTCGATCTTCTTCTCGTCCAGCATTTCGATGATACGCGCCGCATATGACACCACCGCGCCCATGCCCTTAACCTTAAAATCCCGCATCAGCATGATCTGCCGCGCCGTATTCCCCGAACTGGCGGGCACCGCGAAAAGTCCCGCGCGCCGCGCGCCGTGATAGAAGCCGAACCCGCCGTTAAACAGTCCGAAGGTCGGCATGATCTGGATCGCGTCGCCCGGCTGCAATCCCGCCATCACTTGGCAACGCGCCATGCATTCCGCCCACTGAGTCAGATCCGCCTCGGAATAAGCCATCACCACAGGCGTGCCCGTGGAACCGGAACTCATATGCATCTCACGGATCGCGGGGCGCGGCATACAAAGCATGTTCAGAGGATACTGTTCGCGGAAATCGTCCTTTGTCAGAAAGGGCAGATCGGCAAGATCATCGAGCGAGCGGATATCGCCGGGCTCAACGCCAACATCCGTCAGCCGCCGACGGTAGAACTCATTGTTCGCCCAAACGTGTTTAACCGTCCATTGCAACCCCTTCAACTGCACCGTCGCCAATTCATCGCGGGACAGGGTCTCGGCCCGCTCATTCCAATACCGGAGTCTGTTCATTACGCTTATCCTCAAATCCAGTCGGCCCGACCGACTTACTGCGTTCCGTTAAATAGAAACTACTCTATCGCTTCAGAAGGGCTTCGGCAATCCCGATTTCTTTAACGGCACCCGGTTCGACGCCTTTTCCCTTTTCAGTCGTTTTTCTGTCCGCTAAACTAGAACCGATAAAAAAGGGGGGGGCATCATGGCACGGTGGCTGGGCGTGATTATTTTGGCTATGGGAACGAGCACCGCGATTTATGCGGACGGCACGCCGCCGTTAAAGGATTTAACCGCCGTCAAAACGCGGATCCTGCAAGAATTGCGCGCGACATCGCCCAACGTGAAGAAGGCTTTATCGCTTGTGCAAAACCAGCAACCCGATGGCTCATGGAAAGACATCCCTTATGACGCCAAAGACCGCATGCTTTGGCCGCCCATGCGCCATTTAGACCGACTGCGAACGCTGGCGAATGCTTACGGGGCAGGAAAAATCCCGAACCCCGATCAGACGGCACTTGAGCAGGGCGTTTTACGGGCTTTTGACTTTTGGGTCATGCGCGATCCGCAATCTTCGAATTGGTGGTACAACGAGATCGGCGCACCCCAAAGCCTATCCGGCAGCATGTTATTGACCGAGCCGTTGCTCACGGACGGCCGGATCGAAAAGGGCTGCCTTTTGCTGGCTCGGGCAAAGCTCGGAATGACCGGTCAAAATCTGATCTGGCTGGCCGAAAACGTGATCGGACGAGCTTGTCTGCAACGGGACACCGCTCTGATGTCCGAAGCGTTCAAGCGAATCGGGGCTGAAATCGTGATCACGGAAAAGGAGGGCATTCAGCCCGACTACAGCTTTCATCAGCATGGCGCGCAACTCTACTCGGGCGGATACGGGAACGGCTTCGCGGCCTCAGCACCCCGATTCGCCTTGCTGGCGCAGAATACGGCCTTCGCCTTGACTCCGGATAAGATCCGCATTCTGGAAAACTATCTGCTGGATGGCCAACAGTGGATGATCCGTGGCAACCGGTTCGATTACTCGGCTTGCGGGCGAGAACCTACGCGCCCCAACAGCGGGAAGGCGGACGGCTATGCGGCAAACGCGCGCAGCCTGCTCAAGCTGGAAGGCATAACACGGCGTGAAGAGCTGAAACGATTGGCAGAACGCATCGAAAAAGGAACAACGGCCGCCGCACCTGCATTGACAGGACATCGGCATTTCTGGCGTTCCGACTACACCGTACACCATACACCAGACTGGATGGTTTCCGTCCGCATGACCAGCACCCGCCTGCAGCAGACCGAGGTCATCAACGAAGAAAACCTGCTTGGCGAACACCTCTCGGACGGCGTGATGTATCTCTATCGGACGGGCGATGAATATCTCAATATTTTCCCGGTATGGGACTGGGCGCGGCCGCCAGGCGTCACAACGGAGCACAATCGGCCGGCGCAGCGCGTCAACAACCGGCGCAGGGGGACGCGTTCCTTTGCGGGCGGGCTGTCGGACGGCAAACGCGGCGTATCCGCCATGGACTTTGAACGCGACGGTTTAACGGCCAAAAAGGCGTGGTTCTTTTTCGATGACGAAGTCGTCTGCCTCGGCGCAGGGATCACCTCGTCCAACGCGTACCGCGTCATCACATCCATCAACCAATGCCTGGCGAAAGGCCCTGTGACCCTCAAACGAGCGGACGGCGTGATCGAGATATCGACGGAACCGGAGAAGATCGCGCGCCCCTTATGGGCCTATCACAACGGGATCGGCTATGTTTTTCTGGACCCGGGCGAAAGCGTCGGACTGGGCGCAGCGGTGCAAACCGGGAATTGGAAACGCATTTCGGCACCGCAAAAAGCCGATCCTGTGTCAATAACGGTCTTTTCGCTGTGGCTCAACCACGGAACCCACCCCGGGGCGGCAACGTATGCGTACGTCATCACGCCTCAGGCTGACACAACCGCACTGGAGGCCTACGCGACCGCATCTCCCATTCGCGTATCGGTCAACAGCCCGGGCGTTCAGGCGGTTGAACAGGAGAAAACAGGCGTGCTGCAAGCCGCCTTTTATGAGGCCGCGTCCTTCGAGAGTGCCATGTGCGGGACCGTCTCGGCGGATAAACCGTGTCTGCTCATGGTTCAAAAAGAAGGAACGCAGGTGGCGTTCAGCGCGGGCAACCCGTTGAATCAGGGTGGAACGGTCACCGTGCAGGCCTGTGGTCGGAAACAAACCGTCATTCTCACAAAGGAACCGACGGACGGATAGGGCGGCAACGCCGAGCGGATTCAGTGAAAACAGCGGCAAGGCAAAACGCCGTCGAATAGCTGTTTATCGACGGCGCGTCATCTGATAAAATAAAGTCCTTTTGATATCGGAGGATTTATATGCGTCGTAAGCTGGTTATACTTTTCATCGGACTCCTGACGGTTTGGATAGGGCGCGCCGCCGAGATGCGGGAGTGGAAAGACAAAAAGGGGAACAAAGTCGAAGCCGCTTTCGTAAAAGAGGAAGGCGGTCTCGTTACGCTCACAGGAAAAGACGGAAAAACGTTGCAGGCCAAAATGGAGGGTTTATGCGACGAGGACTGCGCCTATATCAGAGAGATCACGTATGTGCCTCAAGAAATCCCCGTCGTTTTTAAGCGGGAGAAAACAGGACTCCGTTTTTCCGAGACGGGCGAATCAAAGGACGCAACCATTCGCGACACGGTTATACTCCAGATCGCCGAAGAAAAAGGCGTTGAAAAGCCTGATATTTTAGGCGATTCAACTTGGAAGATCGAATCCGTCGATCCGGTCGGCAACAAGATTCGCTCAAGAAACGAACACCTCGCGGGGGAACTGACCACGGAGGGGCAATTCGTTTTCGTCACCTATCGGGTAAAAAATGATTCGCTGACGCCTATTGACGTTCCCCCTCCGGTGGTGTGTGACCAGCAGGGACGAAAATTCAGCCAAACCGAACGCGGTTTGGCGCAACACTACATCCCTGAAGGCGCGCTGTTTACGGGACCGGGGGCAGAG
>CAZTDL010000392.1:0-4673 GCA_964612775.1 uncultured Lentisphaeraceae bacterium | reverse complement strand
CCCGATTGGGCCGCTGCGGGCGGACGCGATGCTATTCTTAAGAATGTGCGCGATACGGTTACGCGGGCTCGAATGGAAGATGAGCTCAACCAAGGCGGGCGCGACTGGTCGGGGGTGATGATCGGCGGGGGCTGGAGCGATGAGGTGCGCGCGTTCGGAGGCAAGACGCTGGCCGAGGCGGCCGCCGCACTCGATCTCACGCCCGGGCAGGCGGTGTGCCGCTTTATCGATTTGGACGATACGCGTACCGGCGCCTTTTTCTTCGGAATGTGCGAGGAAAACCTGCGGCGTATTTATGCGGAACCGTGGATCATGCCCGGCAGCGATGCTTCGGTGCGCGCGCCGTGGGGACCTTTGGGCGAGGATCATCCGCATCCGCGTGCGTATGGCACGATGCCGCGTTTTCTGAGATTGCTGACGGGACGTGTCGAAGGTTTTAAGAAAATCTGCGGACTTGATGAAGCGGTGCGACGCATGACCAGTCTTCCTGCGCAGACGTTTGGACTCCGCGACCGCGGCGTGCTGAAAGACGGAGCTTTCGCGGACATGGTCGTGTTCGATGCGAATCTGTACAGCGATACGGCCACCTATGCAAAACCGCATCAGTTCGCGACAGGGGTGCATCAGACTATCGTGAACGGCGCGGTCTCCTTTGATACCGGCCGCTTCACCGGCGAACGGCGCGGCCGGTTTCTGACGAGGTGATCGTCTTTTCCCGCGAATCATCGCGAACGGCAACGGCTTCGTTTTCCTGTTGTGCGGTAGGTCGCACGACGGGTATACTGAACGCATGAAAGACGTTCGTCTGGAGGAAATCATCTGTGCCGCCGTGATCGTTTGCGCGGCGCTTGTGCTGGCGGAGGTGCCAATGGAAACAACATGGCGAAAACTGACAGCCGAGGAAGAACGTGTGATTGTTGGTAAAGGCACGGAAAAACCGTTCTCCGGAAAATACGAGACATCGCGCGAGACCGGTATTTATACCTGCCGCCGATGCGGGGCCGCACTCTATCGTTCCGACGACAAGTTCAATGCCGAGTGCGGCTGGCCGTCATTCGATGCCGAGATCGCGGGCGCTGTCCGACGGCAGGCCGATGCGGATGGAAAGCGCACCGAAATTCTTTGTGCCGCGTGCGGCGGACATCTCGGACACGTCTTTACCGGCGAACGCTTGACGCGTCGCAACACGCGTCATTGCGTGAATTCAATCTCGATGGATTTCGTGCCCGAAGGTGATCTGGATAAAACCTTCGCGCGGGCGGTTTTCGCGGGCGGCTGTTTCTGGGGTGTGGAATATTATCTGCAACAGTCGTTTGGCGTGATCCGCGCGGTAAACGGATATACCGGCGGCACAAAGGAATTTCCGACCTATAAGCAGGTATGCGAAGGAAATACGGGGCATATCGAGGCCGTTGAGATTCTGTTCGATCCGCGGCAGACCACCTATGAAACGCTGGCCAAGCTTTTTTTCGAGATTCACGATCCGACCCAGATGGACCGGCAAGGTCCGGACATCGGCGAACAATATCGATCGGCGGTTTTTTATCGCGACGAGAAGCAGAAAGAAGTCGCGGAAAGGCTGATTGCGCAACTGAAGGCTAAGGGGTTTAACGTGGTCACGCGCGTGGAGCCTGCCTCGAAATTCTGGCCGGCCGAAGCCTATCATCAGGATTATTATTTTCAAAGAGGCAAGACGCCTTATTGCCACGCGCCGGTGAAGCGTTTCGATTGATCCGTGAGAGTTGGGATATTATCGTGCGGAGAGGGTGCCCCGAACCGTCTAAGGCTGCATCGGGAGTCCCCTTGCCGATTTCTCTCAACTGATTTTAGGGGGATGATCAAGAAAAGAACAAAGGGGGATAAACGCATGGAACAGAATGGGAAATGGTTGGCCGCTCTAGGGGGCGCGGCGGTCCTGTTGTCGATGGCGACGGAAGGCGGTATGACGCGTCAGCCGAAAGAGCCTCTGCGGCTTCGGCGGGCCGACAGCTTTCTCGGCATTCATTTTGATTTTCACGCACGGGAAGATTGTACGGCGGTTGGTTCAAACACGACCCCCGCGATGGTGGCGGATATTCTTGATCAAGTGCATCCGGACTATATTCAGATCGATTGCAAAGGGCATCCCGGCTTTACGAGCTATCCGACCAAAGTCGGCAATCCCGTCCCCGGTTTTGTCGGTGATCCCTTGCGCGTTTGGCGTCGCGTCACAGCGGAAAAAGGGGTCGCGTTATTCATGCACTACTCTGGCGTTTGGGACAGTGCGGCGGTTGCGAAGCATCCCGAGTGGGCGGCGGTCGGTGCGGACGGAAAGCCGAATGCCAAGGCCACTTCTGTGTTTGGTCCTTACGCCGACGAGCTGCTGATTCCGCAGTTGAAGGAGCTGGCGGGCGTCTATGGCGTGGACGGGGCTTGGATCGACGGCGAGTGCTGGGCCACCGTGCCGGACTACGGCGAGAAGGCCGCCCGTGCGTTTCGCGCCGCGACCGGGGTTCAAGAGTTGCCGAAAAAGCCTTCGGATCCAAACTGGTTTGAGTTTCTTCAGTTCCATCGCGAGGCGTTTCGGAAATATTTGAGGCACTATGTGACCGAGGTCAACAAAGCCTATCCGAAATTCCAGATGTGCAGCAATTGGGCCTTCACGGATCATATGGCCGAACCCGTCAGCGCGCCGGTCGCGTTCCTTTCTGGCGATTACGCGCCGGACGACAGCGTGAATTCGGCAAGGCTCTCGGCGCGTTTTCTGGCGCGTCAGGGCCTGCCGTGGGATTTGATGGCGTGGAGTTTCAGCCGCACGAAGGGCCCGGATGGAAAGGGGCTTCAGAAATCCGCGCCGCAGCTTGAGCGCGAGGCTGCCGTGGTGGTGGCGCTGGGAGGCGGGTTCCAAGCTTACTTCACGCAGCGACGCGACGGTTCGGTCAAGTTAGAACAGATGCCTGTGATGGCGGAGACGGCGAAATTCTGCCGCGAACGTCAAACGCTGTGCCACCATGCCGAACCGGTGCCGCAAGTCGCGCTGTTACTCTCGCGGGCGGGGCATTACCGCAAGATCAACGGGCTCTTCAACCGCGACCTGTCGTGCGTGAGCGGCGTGCTGCAGGCGCTGCTCGAAAGCCAGTATTCGGTGGAGGTCGTGGGAGAACATCAGATCTCGGGGCGTCTCGCGGAATATCCGTTGATCGTCGTGCCGGAATGGGCGTATTTGGAACCGGCCTTTCAAAAGGAGCTGTCGGCCTATGTGAAGGAGGGCGGCCATCTTTTACTGGTGGGACCGAAAAGCGCGGCGCTCTTTCAACCGGAACTTAGGGTGGCGCTTGAAGGTAACCCCGTGGCCCATCCGCAGCAGCTTGCTTATCAGGGGGGACAGGCACAAACCAAAGGCTTTGCGCAAGGCGTCAAACTCGGTGAAGGTGTGGAGCCGTTCGGTACGTTACGGGCTTCGCCCGCCGCCGCCGCGACACCCGCGGCATCGATCACGACCTTGGGCAAGGGGACCATCGCTGCGATTTATGCGGATCTTGGACAGAGCTACAATGGCGTATGAGACGCGGCCGTGCGCGGCTTCTTGAGCGATCTGACACGACGGCTTTTTCCGATGCCGATGGTGGAGGTGAAAGGATCCAAAGATGTGGATGTCTGCCTGATGCGTAAACAGGGCCAGCTGAGAGTTAATCTTGTCAACACATCGGGGCCGCATCAAACCGCGCCGATTCAAGAAACCATTCAGCCGGTCGGACCGCTTGCGGTGACGCTGCGGTTGCCGTCCAAACCGGCCAAACTCACGCTTGAGCCCGGCGCTCAACCGTTGGCCTTCGAATACCGCGACGGCGAAGCGAAGCTGACGGTGTCGTCGCTCGACATCCACCGCGTTATTGTGGTGGAGTGAGACCCGTTGCGAACGCTGTCCCGTTTTGATTTCTGGCAGAGATTAGCGTGGAGCCTTTTCGCGAGGAGGATGGCTTGCCGGTCTATCGCGGCCTGTCGAACCGGAGGACGGAGGCGTGCCGCAACATGGGCATACGATTGGTTGAAAGGCTCTCTAGAGGCTTTTCGATTTAGTGCGGAGCTCTAAATAGGCGCGTGTTTCGGCGACGACCAGCGGCGAAAGGCAAAGCAGTGCAACGAGGTTTGGCAGGGCCATGAGCCCGTTGAAAATGTCCGATAGCGTCCAACAGGTCTCAAGGCGCGTCACGCATCCCAGATAGACCACGAAAACGAAGATTGTCCGATAGATGGGGATGGCTTTGTCGCCGACGAGATATTGAAGCGCTTTCTCGCCGTAATAGCCCCAACCGATCAGCGTGGACCAAGCGAACAACACAAGGGCGATTGTGGCGAACTGACCGCCCCACGAGCCATAGGTTGCGGAAAACGCGGTCGAGGAAAGCAGCGTGCCGGTCATTCCGACGCCGTCGGGGCCGGTTTGTTTCCAAACGCCGCTTGTCAGGATCACGAGCGCGGTCATCGAACAGACCAGAATCGTGTCGATAAAGGTTTGCGTCATGGAAACGAGCGCCTGCGCAACGGGCTGATTGGTTCGTGCGGCGGCGGCCGCGATCGGCGCCGACCCGAGTCCGGATTCGTTTGAGAAGAGTCCGCGCGCGAGCCCCACGCGAATCGTTTGCGAAAGCGCGGCCCCTGCGAAACCTCCGACGGCGGCCGTGGGCGTGAAG
>CAZTDL010000391.1:2232-4674 GCA_964612775.1 uncultured Lentisphaeraceae bacterium | reverse complement strand
AATACCGCTGGCTGATGGAAGAGTTCAGAGTCTCTCTCTTTGCTCAGGAACTCCGAACGCCGGCCCCTGTCTCGGCGAAACGGCTGGATGCGTTGTGGAAACAAGTCCTGCTTCCCTAAATCGTTTCACGTTATCGGGCGTCCATTCCCGGAAGAGTCCCCGCCCCGAGTCGCGCACGGCGTTTTCATCACCGCATCACTGAGGGGTGAGAATAACAACCCTGACTTCCCGTGCCTGAAGGTCGCCCAGAAACACGCGGGCCCCGTTCTCCTGTCCGACAGGCGTTTCACCATCAGGCGTAAGCAAGGACAGCCTCCACGGGCCGTCATAATTCAGCCAACGCCGAGTGTCCATCTGAAAATCGAACGTCTGCCGAGCCCCGGTGGTGTTCACCACAAACACAGCCAGCCGTCCACGGTCGTCTTTCCATACCGTACCCATCACGGCCGGCAATCTCACGACATGCGGGTCATTGCGATTCCAGAGATGCAACATCTCCGGCCCATTTTTGAAAGGACGCACTTCGTCGACCAATTGACCGTACAGCAGAAAATCTTTTGCCGCGAGTCGGCAACGGCAAAGCGAAAGCTGAAACTGTTGTTTCTCGCGCTGCTTCTCATGCAGAATCCACTCGCCGTTCCATCCCAGCTGACATCCCCACAGGAAGTCACGCGCCTGCGCCGCGCAAAAGGCGTCGAGCGAGTCCTGCGCCGCCTGCGGACTGGTGAAATACACCGTGTATCCCGAGTACACCGCGGGCAGGAGCGGCACATCCTCCTGCTGCCGCGGGTTCCACGCCAAAAAAGCGTCGATAGTGTCCATGTACGGCTCGGCCGTGTTTTCGGTGGTCAATACGGTGCCCGACCGTACAGCCTCATTTTTGACGGCTGTCAGCATGGCACGGTAACCGTCTGTCCAATGGCGTCCGCCTCCAACCGGATGCCCATGCGACGCATCGTAACATGGAGCCGGTTTCGCCGCACCGATCTGGTCAAGGTAGACGGCATTAACGCCGCATTCAGCCATCAGGCGATGACAGACTTCCTGAACTTTGTCCTGCCACAGCCGTGCGGCCGGGCACATCGGCACAAGGTTACGGCTGTGTTCGCCATAATGTTCCACATAATTCGTCCCGGACAGAAACCGTTTACAGGTTCCTGAATAAGCCTTTGCGAAACCGGGGATATCCTGATCCCACAACCGCGCGTTGATGTACGGCATCACCGTCTGCCCGCGCCGCGTCATCGCGCGCGTCGCTTCGGCCATTCCCTCTTTGGCCGGAAAATATTCCGGGTAACTGTTGTCAAACGGAATCTGATGCCAACAATACCAATGCACACCGACAGGAACCCCAGGAAAGAGCCGAGCCGTTTCAGTCATGCCGTTCGTAACCCCCGTCGGCCCGCCGTTCAGAAGCATCCAAAAGCCAAGGTCCTTCAAGCGCTGAGGATAATCGGTACGCAGCCGGATCGGGCCTTTCGACGTCCAGGCCTGTCTCGTCGCCCACGCGCGGTAACGGCTCGCCGCCCGCCACCAGTCGCCTTTATATGCGGCGATAACGACCGGATAGTCGGGCGCACCCGCAGAACCGGGCACTCCCGCATTTTCCGACAACAGATAAAAAGCCGCATCCTGTTCCTGTGTCACAATCAGCCGCTTGGTCCGCGAGGCGCCGTCATGCGCCGCCAAGTATAAACCCGCTTCCCCCAGATTGAACGCGGTCATTTGCAGCGGGCATCGCGCGGACGGATAAGGCCCCTCGTAACGACCTCGATGTTGCCGCCGCAAAGTGCCGCCCCAGTTGCCGCATGGCAACAACACGTCCGGCACTCCCGGTTGAGCCACGCTTCGCAACAGCGGACAGGCGCTTTCCCACAATCCGAATCGCCTGCTTCGGTTTTTCACCATGAGCCGCCACGCGCTCGCTCCCTCGCCGGATTCGAGCCGCACCGCCACATGCACATCCACGACGCCCGGTTCGTTCGGCAAATCAACTCCTTCCCAAACAAACTCAATCCCCCGCCGAGACGTCTCCGCGAACCGCCGCACCGCAGGCGAACGGTTGTTAATCTCAACCTCGCCGGGCTTTCCATCCTCATCGGAAACCGTTTTAAAAGACAGCGACCACAAACCGGCCACACCGGCGCGCGAATGAACAAAACGCGTATTGTCAACCAAACGATTTTCGATACCGAGACAATCGAAGCCTCGCTCTGCGGTGTCGAACACGACACGCATGGCCTCATTTTCCAACTCGAACGCGCCAACCAGCGTTTCTTTCTCCAAGGGCACCCACGCTTTTCCGTCCCGGTAAACGCGAATCTCTGGCTGACGGTCGCGTCCCATCCACTGCGCGTACCAAGCCGCATTTATTACGGGCCCGAAGTAAAGCCCGCCTTCAAAGCGGTGCGCGCATCCCTCCCATGCGGCATGTCCGCTACG
>CAZTDL010000391.1:0-2222 GCA_964612775.1 uncultured Lentisphaeraceae bacterium | reverse complement strand
CGGATATAATAAACAAACTGATTCGAAGCATCCCAACAGACCGCCCCGTCGAAACCGGTGCCGCAGGCGTCCGATCCGTCGCTCATGACAGCCCACTGGGCTCCCGAAACCGAACGGCTCGGCGCGCCTTTCGGCCGCATCGCATACGTCGTGCCCGCATCGCCCGTTACGAATTGCGAATAATGAAGGTCATTCCGCGAAAGGTGCAGAAAATGCAGCTCGCGCCAGGGGCCGTCATCCTCACGGATATAACGTGCCGACACCTCAACCACAGGTGAAAACGCGGTATAAACGTAGCGATAAATCACACGCGGATTTCCCGGCGTTTCGTTCATATGTCTGCCGAATCCGGTCCGGGTCTCAACAATCACGCGCAGCGGGCTCTCGTACACCACACGCGTTTCCGCATCCACACAGTCGCGGACACAGTACTGAACGAGTCCGCCACCCTCGGACGGACGCACAATACGGTCCAAAAAATAAAGCCGGCAATCCGCATGTCCGGAGCGCACATACGTGATATCAAACGGAAATCCGCCGCCGCCTTTCAGGGGATGTTTCAGACGGAAAAAACCGTTCTCGACGCCGATGGACGCCGCCTCCGAAGTCACATGCAGATCACTGGCGGACCCGCACGCTTCGGGCTTCGGCACCCATGCGAAACGCCGAACCGTACCGGGATTCGTCGTGTCCGTAAGTTTCCAAAACAAAACGGGACGGCCATCACTCGCATCCACGCCACAGGGCACAGGAAAACTTTTGCCGTCGGCGGCGATCTCAACAAGCGCATGCGTTGTGAAGGATGCGGCCCATTCGCGCGTCACCGTACAACTCACCACGGCATTCTCCCGCGCGCAGGCCCCATTGCGAACTTCCAATGTATACGCCACACCGAACAGCTGCTGAGCGGAGAAAAGAAAAACCATCGCAAAAGCCGCTGTTTTCATCAGGCTCCTTTTTATCGCGTAAATCGCACCGTAAAACAAGGCAACGCCGATTTACCGGCGGCTACACGGTCAACGGATTTTCTTTTCGATGATCGTTTCTGCGAGCGCGATGCCCTCCGGCGTCAGCACACCATTACGGATCAGAGGAACACCTGGATCGGACGTTTGAAACGCCGTGAACAAATCCACCGTTTCAACCCCGTGAGCGTCCGCAACCCGCACGACGATCTCGGCATAGGTCCGCGCCTCGGCGGCATGAACGCAAGGCTCATTTCCCGGCATGCACCCGCAACCGGAGAGCACGTCGAAGGCCGGAGGCACAATCAGCAGCACGCGAGGGCTCCCGCTTGCCGGGCTTGTCAAAAGACCCGTCATGGCGGAGAGACGGCGCTCGTACCCGGCCGTCCCTCCTTCACGAGTCACCCCCAAGAACGACGGCGCGTAGACGACCGTCGAAGCCGGCATCACCGCCTTAAGGGCCACGAACGGCAACAGAAGGGACATGCCGGAGGAGGCCTCATTCTGTTCAACCGCTTGAACATCCACCATCCGCCAATTTTTCGATTCCGGTTTCCGCCCGCCAAAAACAAATCCGTCCAACATCACGACACCGTTCGTTCCCGTACGCCCGCTCGCTGTCGCCGGATCGCCGCGCGACGCCTTGGAGACAAGAAGAACCACGAAATCACTCCCCGCTTTCAGCGTCTCACCGGAAACCGTATCCGGCAGCACGTCATACGGTTCCTGCAGAAAACGGGTCACCCCCTTGCTGATTTCGACCCCACAATGGCGGAGCGACCATGACAAGCGGGTCAGGCGGCCGGCTTCCACCTCATCCAAATACACGCGCGCCCATCCTTTGTCGGCAACAAGCCGATCAACCCGGTTCGTGCTTTGACCGGAAGCCCAATGGATCTCCGACACCAGATCATACGTCAATCCGTCGGCCGCCGAAGTCTTGACGCGGATGATCGGATGAATTTTGTCATCCGCATAACAGACTGCGGGCACACCCGTGATTCTCGAAGTCACCTCGGCCTCGGACCACACCGGCCCGTCGTATGTCAGTTGATCCTCAAACGAAGCCTCCTCGCCCGTTGCAGCTTTGGCCGTCAACGTGAGCGTCACCGGCATTGCCGATGCCCGCAACGTGGCATATGCCAAGGCTCCATCGCCAATCACACGGCCGCCGACCTGCCAACGTGCCACATGATTGGTTCCCCAACACGAGGAGCCATCCTTGAAGGAAAACGGCACAAAGACTTCGTTCACGCC
>CAZTDL010000390.1:0-4689 GCA_964612775.1 uncultured Lentisphaeraceae bacterium | reverse complement strand
TTCGTGGTGCATTGGGATATTCCGGGCAGCTTGGAGTCCTATTATCAGGAGGTCGGGCGCGCGGGGCGCGATGGCGCGATCGCTTGGTGTGAGTTGCTGTACAATTATGCTGATGTGGCCACTCAGCGTTTCTTCCTTGACGGGGCGAATCCTTCCTTCGCCGACATCCTGTCCGTGTGGCATGCGGTGCGCCAGG
Source organism: uncultured Lentisphaeraceae bacterium (assembly GCA_964612775.1). Lineage (GTDB taxonomy): Bacteria > Verrucomicrobiota > Kiritimatiellia > RFP12 > UBA1067 > DAOPZC01. The sequence continues at coordinate 4,493 of CAZTDL010000390.1, read as the reverse complement.
CGTGTGAAAGCCAAGAGGTGACCTGTTCCATCGAAGAGTGGTCTAAGCTGGCCAAGATGAAAAACGATATGGAGGTCCGGACGATTCTCGGGCTGATCGAGCGGGCCAAGCTGATCGGACGCGAAATCTTGCCGGGGAATCGCGCCTATACGACACGCCTGTTGCCCAACCCCGACCCCGCTTTGACCGAATTGAAGAAAATCACGGCGTCATTGGAGGAAAAACGTGTCCGAGACGAACGCAAGCTCGAAACGTTTCTGCGTTTTGTGGATCATCCCGGCTGTCGTCACGCTTACGTGCTGAACTATTTCGGCGATTCTTCGCTGTCGTCCTCGTGCGGAAATTGCGACCGTTGCCGACGCCGGACGCCGGCTAAAGCCGTGTCGCCGAACGAAGAACAGTGGATTATCATTCAAAAGGTGTTGAGCTGCGTGACGCGTATGAAAGGCCGCTTCGGCGCTTTGCGCGTGGCGCAGGTCTTGCATGGCGATGCGGAAGAGACCGTGGTCCGTCACGCATTGAATCAGCTGACGACATTTGGACTGCTTAGCGAGATGACGGTGCCGCAGATCAGGGGGGTGCTTGAAGCGCTTCAGGCTGAGGGGTGTGTGGAGGTCTCGCCGGACGAGTATCGGCTGGTGACGATCTCGGACAAGGGCCGGAAGGTGATGATGCGGCAATATGAGGGCTTTCTGATCGCTTGGCCGAAAGATAAGGGAAGCGTCGCCGTTGGAGGTGGGGCACCGGGCCTTGAGACGTCGCACGGAGAAAGCGCCCGAAAAAAGAAAGTTCCGATATCGGATGCTGAACAGAGCCCGGACGGGGGGGCGGACCTTTCCGCGAAAGGTCCGCAAACGGCCAGGCAAAACCGTGCGGTCAGAACGGAACGGGACTCCGATCACGCGCTGGTGGCGCGGCTGCAGAATTGGACGCGCAAGATGGCGGCTCTCCATCAGACGGAGCCGTATCGGATTCTGAACAAGGCGACCGTCGAGGCGATTGCGGCCGCACGTCCTTCCACCTTCACGGATTTGGAAGCGGTTAAAGGCATGGGGCCGATCAAAGTGCAGCGCTATGGCCGCAAGATTCTTGATCTGCTGGACGGAAGTGAAGGATGAAATTCATTGCGTTCGGCAATAATCGTGTTGTAAGCGCGTTTATCACAGCGCATACTATATGCACGACCAAAGGAACGGTTCACTCATGGGGCTCCATGCCTTTGAAGTGGACTTTTGACTTTTTATGCGAAAGGGAACGCTAAGATGAAGACTCTTGTTTGCGGTTTGTTTCTGAGTGCTTTTGTGAGCATGGGGTTGGCGCAGCAGCAGGCCTCTGTCCCTGCGCAGGCTGTCGAGGCGGACCATCCGTATACGCCGTTTATGCTCAGTTTTGCGGACCCGATCCAAGTGCCGTCGCATGATTTCAATGTGGGCGGTTTGCGGTTGCCAATCATTTTCGGCCAATGCCATGATTTTGACGGGTTGGATGTGGGCGTTGTGGGGCGTGCCACCGGGCACGCCAACGGCTTTCAGACGTGCGCTGTCAACATTGTGGATGGCGACGGCATGGGGCTTCAGGCCAACTGGCTGGCCGGGTATGTATCGGGCGAATACTGTGGTTTCCAGGTCGGTACGGTCAATTATGCGGAAAAGGCGCAGGCGTTGCAGATCGGTTTTTATAATGGGGCGGATTTCATCAAGGGATGTCAGATCGGCGTGATCAACATTTCACGCGAAATGATCGGCATGCAGATCGGCGTGGTGAACGTGATCCAGAACAAGGATGTCGCGTTCCTGCCGATTATCAACTGTTATTTCTAATCGGAACAAGAGGACGAGGGTTTTTATTATGAGCAAACCGGTTTTTTCATTAATGGGCCGTATGGCGGTGGTCTTGACGATGGCGGCGGCCCTGCGCATTCAGGCTCAGGTGGTGACCGAGGCGGAGAAGTTGGACCCCAACGCGTCGGCTGAACTTCAGGCTTTTAAAGCCAAGGTGCAGGCCGCAAATCCGGGGATGGACGTGGTGTCGGTTGAGGCGGATGTGGTGAAGCGTGCGGTGCTTGCGCCGCGGCCGCAGCCGCAGAATCCTAAAATCGCGATTTTTGTGAAAAATCAGACGCGCGTGCCGGGCATGGACGATGAGGTGGACGGTGTGCGCGACCGCATCTCGGCGGAGTTGGCCGGGGCTGGGCTAATCGTGCTCGATAAGGCGGAAATCGCGGATGGTTTTAACCGGTTTAAAGTTACGACCGCCGAAGAGCGCGCGGGCTTGGTCGATGGTATCTTCACGGGCGGTTCGACGGTGCGCGTGGCTCAGATGCTGGGTTGCGATTACATCATGCTTGTGTCGATTGTCGGTGCGAGCCACACGGCGCGTACGGCGGGAGATAAGCCGGTGACAATCTTTACGTTGCGGATGACTTCCAAGGTGAATGAGGCCGTTCAGGGATCCTCGGTGTATGGCTCGAATTGGACCAACAAGCTGCCGGTTCCCGGGCAGTACACGGATGGCGCGGATGCGATGAACTATTACAACGACTTGATCGATCAGTGGGCCGGCGCCACGGGGCAGGAGATCGCGGCAAAAGTTCCGACGTGGCGTCGGGTCGCGTCGGCCGATGCCGCCTTGGTCGAGTTCGGCGTCTCGAGTACGGTGGATGAGCTGATTCAGGGGTTGGAGTCGGGCGTGCGTGCGCCGAACGAGTTGCTGGATGAAATGCGTCGGCAGGTCGGCGGCGTCACGGTGGAGATCGACGGCGCGACGGTGGGTTCATCGCCCGGGACGTTCAAGGCCACGCCCGGGCTGCATCAGATGCGCGTTATGCGGCAGTGGATGAAGCCGTGGCAGCAGACGGTGAACATCCAGCCGGGCGCGACGTTCCGTGTGGCATTGGAACTTTCGGATGCGGGTATGCAAAAGTATCGCACCTTGGAAGGTTTTCGCGCTTCGGTGGCGATCGGCTATGCCGAGGCGGTGATGCGCAAAGGCGTGAAAATCAATTTCGATACGGCGGCTTGGCGTGACGTGGGTAATCGTGGCGGCGACATCAACCTGCAACAGAATGCGATTAAATAAGACATGAGCGTTCCCTGTTTGAAAACATGCCGTTTCCTGATGGGAGCGCAGATCGTCATGATGGCCGCTAAAAAAAACGGGTCAGCCCTGCGTGTGTTTGGTGCGTGTCTTTGCTTGCTTGCGGCGGCCGGCTGCGTCTCGACGAACGTCAGCGTCGATCGGGCGTTGGGCAGTCTGCGGGCAGGTGATGATTCGCAAGCGTTGCTGTGGTCGGAAAAGCTGAAGAACAGCTTTTATAGTCAGCAGCTCGGGTATATCGAGACGGGGCGTGTGCGGATGCTGTCTGGGGATTTTTTAGGCAGTTCAACGAATTTTTCCGCAGTGATCGATACGGTTATCGAGAAGACCGAAAATGGCCCTGTCGTCAAACTGGGTGATGTGGGCGCGAATGTGCTGGCCGGTACGGTGACGGATGATCGCACGCGGGGTTATCGTGTTCCCGCGTATGAGTTCATTCAAGCCTTGCAGTATCAGATGCTGAACGATATCTTTCTCGGCAATCTTGATGCGGCGGCTGTGGAGGCTCGGCGGGCGGTCTTCGCGCAGGATGCGATCGCCGAAAAGTATGGCAAGGAAGTGGCGGACGCGCGTGCGCAGTCGCAGAGCTCGCAGAGTGCCTCGCTCTCTGCGGTGGATGCCCAGATGCAGAGCATGGCTCCCGTCATCGAAATGACGCGGAGCTCTTTTGAGAACGGGCTCGCTTGGTACCTTTGCGGCACCTTGTTTGAGCAGGATCATGATCAGGCCAACGCGGCGCTTGCTTTCCGCAAGGCGTGGGAGCTGACGCCGGGCAATCCATATGTTGAACGGGATTTTTTGAGACTGCTCCGCACGCAGGACAGCGAGGCGTTTAAGGGCCTCGTGAAGCAGTCCGGAATCAATCCCGCGACACTGGTTCGGCCGGCGACGGAAATCATCCTGATCGTCGAGGAGGGCTTTGTTCCTCAGCGGCAGTCGATGAAAATTCCTCTGCCGATCGGCGCTGCGGTTGTGTCGGTGGATTTTCCGATCTATCAGGCTCCCGGTTTTTCGCCTATGGCGGTGGAGGTCCTGAATGGCGGAACGTCGCTTGGCACGAGCGCCTTGGCGCTTTCGGTGCAGTCGCTGGCTTACCGCGATCTGAAGGAAAAGATCCCTGGCATCGTGGTGCGAAACGTGACGCGTGCGGCGACGCGCATTGCGGCTGAGGAGGTGGCCCGTGCGCAGAACAACAACGCGATGACGATTGCGGTTTTTGCGGCGACGGCGGTGGCAACGGCGATCAACAAGGCCGATACGCGTGCTTGGTATACATTGCCGATGATCGCTCAGCTTTTCCGGAGCGGTATCGCGCCCGGTGAGCATACGTTGGAATTGCGGAATCAGGCGAACGGTTATGTTACGCGTTTTTCTGTGAAAGTGGCTGCCGGCGAGAC
>CAZTDL010000389.1:0-4692 GCA_964612775.1 uncultured Lentisphaeraceae bacterium | reverse complement strand
CTGAACAGGCAGGCCTTGCTCGACTACGACAAGGAGCCGCAGAAGACGCTCGACTACCTGAAGCATGAGCTCGACCTCAACTTCGCGTACGCCCGCAAGACAGGTAAACGTCTCAGCAGCGCGCCGTCGGTCTTCGACAACGCGGCGATCCGCCCCGAAGCGTTGCGCAGACTGGCGCTGCGCAATCCTCAGACGCTTGGCGAGCTTAGCGATGAGGGCCTCGCCTTTGTGGCGACGGCGAGTCTTACCGATGCGCAGCGTCGTCACCTTCTCTCGCGTCTGACGCGTCCCGACTATCCGAATCTCGTCGAACTCATCGTCGCGGATCTCAAGTATCGAGACAGCCGAGGGTTCGGACATCATCCGATCCACGCGCAACTGACCTTGGCTCAGTTGGACGACCTTCTGAAACGCCTGCCCGGCTTGCGGAACGAGACGGCTTTCGTGAACGCTTATCTTTCTAAATTGGCACCCGAAAACGAGGTCGATCTCGATACGGATGCCTCCGCTCGCGAAGCCTATTTCGAGCGCGTGTGGGCCTTTGTCAACACGCTGGAACCTCGTCATAATTCCCTTAAGGCGAATGTGCTCTACAATCGCCTGCGGCACGATATGCGTAAAGGCGTCTATGATCGTGAGCGGTTTATGGCCTATATCAGGCTTCCCCGAAATGTTCATTATCTGCCGACCGAATACCGCGAGAGGGTGCCTCACGGCAACCAATTCGCGCAACTGGGCCAGAACTTTAATCTGATCGCCATGCCCCCGGTTCCCCCGGAAGAGCCGCTCGTCCGCAGTTGCCTGCTGGCGTTTTTCAAAAATGATGCCGACATCGGCGCGTTCGCGCCGTATGTTCGCGATGATTTTCTCAAACCGCTTTTCGCTGAAGCGAAGATTGTGAACGGCATCGGCGACCCTCAACAGTGGGCGTCATTGCTCTCCCCGGAGATGTATAAGCGGCTGAAGGAACGGGTCGACATTGACTTCGCCGCGGATAATCCCGATGTGATCGATGCTGAAAAGACGGTCAAACTCGCGGCTTTTGTCAAGAACGTGCCGACGCTGATTGTCAACGTGTACGAAATCAATACGTTCAATTACTACTGCGAGACCGGACAGCCGCTCAATCTCGCCATCAATCTGGACGGATTGATGGCGTCGGTGTCGCGCCGACTCGAAAGTAAGGAAACCTCGGAACGACGCGTGTTGCGAATCTTCGATTTTCCTGAAATCAAGGATCGCGGCGTGTATGTGGTGGAGCTGATCGGGAATGGTAAAAGCAGCCGTGCGCTGGTGCAAAAAGGGCGCCTCGATGGGTTGCAAGACATTACGGCTGCCGGACACGTGTTTACCGTGTTTGATGAAAAAGGAAAGCGCGTGGCGGACGCCAGCGGTTGGTTGGCGGGGCGTGAGTTCAAGGCCGATAAAGACGGCCGTATTCTTGTGCCGTTTTCCACCGCACCCAAAAACGAACGGATCGTGATCCGCCAGGACGGATTTGCCACGTTGGTGAATTTCAGCCACAGGACGGAAAACTATTCGATGAAGGCGGGCTTCTATGTTGACCGTGAAGCCCTGATCCGCCGCGAGAAGGCTCAGATTATCGTCAGGCCTGTTTTGAATGTCAGCGGCCGGCCGACCAGTCTTAAATTGCTGGAAGATATCCGCCTGACGGTGCGTTCGACGGATTTGCAGGGAATCGTCACGGAAAAAGATTTTCCGATCGCGGCGCTGCGGGAGGATGCCGAAAAGGTACAGGAGATTCTGGTTCCTGAAAAGGCTAGCGAGTTGACCGTGGTGCTCAGAGCCAAGGCGCAGAACCTGAGTCTGAACCAGAAACAAGACCTTTCCGATGCGGCGACATTCCCTTTGAATCATATCGATCAGACGTTTCAGATTCAGGCGTTGCATGTCGGTCAGACGGCCTCCGGATATTATGCGGAGTTGCGGGGAAAAAATGGCGAGCCCTTGGTGGACGAGCCCCTCGACGCGTATTTCTCACATCGATATTTCCGCACGGAAAAGATTCATGCCGAACTCAAGACCGATGAGAAGGGACGTGTCATGCTGGGGGCGTTAGCGGGCATTCGTTCTGTCCGCTTGACGTCGGCTGCCGGCGTGAACCGCGACTGGTCGCCTCAGCGCAATGCCTGCAACTATCCAAGTTCCCTGCAGGGTAAGACGGGGGATGCGCTGCGTCTGCCCTGCGTCTTTGAGGCGGCCGACGCATCGGAAGTCGCTTCCCTTTTGGAGATTCGGCATGGCCAGTTTGTGGCGGATAGGCGTGACTGTTTGACGATCAAGGACGGTTTTTTTGAGTTGAAGGGGCTGCCGGCGGGTGACTATGCGCTTTATCTCAAGGCCGAGGCGCATTCGGTTGATGTGCGTGTCACGCAGGGGGAGATGACCGACGGTTTTGTCGTGTCGTCACGACGGGCGCTGGAAAGTCCGCGTCTTGCGCCGCTGAATGTGACCGCTGTGGCGGCCCATGGCGAGACCGTCGAAATACGTTTATCCAATGTGACTCCGTTTACGCGTGTCCATCTCTTTGCCACGCGGTACTTGCCCGCCTATGAACTGTTTACACGGTTGGGAGCGGTCGGAATGCCGAGCCTTTTGCACCAGTCGCGGCAACCGGCCTGCACGTTCTACGAGTCGGGCCGCGATATCGGCGACGAATATCGATACATCATTTATCGTCAGCAAGCGATGAAGTATCCCGGCAATATGCTGGAGCGTCCCGGGCTGCTGCTCAATCCATGGTCTTTGCGTGCCACAGAGTCACAGGATGAACGGCTTGCCGAAGGAGGCGGGTATGCCGGGAAGGCGGCCGGGATCGCCAAGGCCGAAGAGAGCAAGCTGCACGCGCGTTTTCGATCAGAGACCCTGCCCGAGAACGATGCGCCGCTCGATTTTCTTCTGCAGCCGGCCGTAACGCTTCTGAACATGGTTCCGGATAAGGACGGGCGCGTGGTCGTTCCCCGCATGGCGCTGAAGGGATTGCCGTGCCTGCGCGTGCTGGCCGTCGACCCCACCGCTTCGATCATGAAATGTGCCGCGCTGGAAGATTCGCCGATCGAACGACGTGAGCTGCGTCTTGTGTCTGGGCTCGATCCGCAAAAGGCGTATGCCGAACAAAAACGCATCACGACCGTGCCCGCCAAAGAAAGTGTCAAACTCGGGGATGTGACGACGGCGCGATTTGAATCTTACGACACCGTGGCCAAGGTCTACCGTTTGTTTTCGACGCTCAATGCCGATTCGGCTTTCGCCGATTTTTCCTTTGTTTCGAACTGGCCTGATCTGGATACCAAAGAACAACGGCGCCTTTATTCCAAGTATGCTTGCCATGAACTCAGTTTCTTTCTTTATCATAAAGATCGTCCGTTTTTTGACGCCGTCATCGCACCTTATCTTAAGAACAAGAAGGACAAAACTTTCCTTGACCGCTGGTTGATGGGGGACGATGTGAAGGGCTATCTGGAACCTTGGCGCTTTGCAAGGCTGAATGCCGTGGAACGCGTGCTTTTGGGCAAGCGGCTTCGTGAACAGGAAGCGTCCGTGATGCGCGACACCCGCGAACGTGCCGATCTATTGCTTCCGGACATGGAGACCTTCAATCGCCGCTTCGATACGGCCGTTCAAATCGGCTCTCTCGAGATGCGGGACGGCGATGTCGCGCTTGGCGTGGATAAGCTTCGCGAAGACCGTGAGACGGAAGGCAAGAAAGATCTGAGGATGATGGAACAGACCGCTGCCGCACCGGCGGAGGCTCCCTCCGCCGTCCGTTTAGGCCTGTCGGAGGTGTCCTCCGCGATGAGAAAGAACAGCTTGAATTCTGCGCGTCAGAGAGGCGTTTCTGCGGCAGATGAAAAAGCGAAAGACAGTATGGCTGTCGCGGCAAAAGGGCTGTTGTCCGATGTCCAAGCAGCCGCTTCGCCCGTCGTTCAGCTTGAGCCTGAACGTGTGTTCTTTGATGCCCGTCGGAAGGACCGTGAGACGGCCCGTCGTTTCTTCCGGCAACCTGAAAAGACGCGGGAATGGGCGGAGAACAATTATTGGCATCTGCCGATCGGACAACAGCTCGATCAGCTTGTGAAGGTCAATGCGTTTTGGTCGGATTATGCTGCGCATGACGGAAAAACGCCGTTTCTGTCAAAGGCCTTTCCCGAGGCCACGTCGAATTTCACGGAGATGATGCTGGCTTTGGCCGTTTTGGACGTGCCGTTTAAGGCTGCGGCTCATGAAGAAAAATTGGATGGCGTGAGCTATACGTTACAGGCTGAGTCGCCCCTCGTGCTCTTCCATCGGGAGATCGGCGAAGCCGTATGTGCCGAGGTGCCCGGCGGCGTGCTTGTTGCGCAACATTTCTTCCGCGCTGATGACCGCGAACGCTTCGAGAATAACGAACGTTTCGATAAGTTGGTGACCGATGAGTTTCTGCCTCAAGTTGTCTACGGGGCGCAAATCGTGCTGACCAACCCGACGGGAAACAGACAAAAACTTCACGAGCTGCTTCAGATCCCGGCAGGAGCTGTGCCGGTGAAAACCGCTTTTTACACGCGCGGCTCGTACGTCGTTCTGGAGCCCTACACGACGCAGAAACAGGAATATTTCTTCTACTTCCCTTCGACGGGGACTTTCCCGCACTATCCGGTCTCGCTCGCAAGCAATGACCGGGTCGTCGGACGT
>CAZTDL010000388.1:0-4695 GCA_964612775.1 uncultured Lentisphaeraceae bacterium | reverse complement strand
AGAGCTTCTGATAGGCGAATGGGTGATCGCGATCGGGAATCCTTTTGGACTAAAGGAGACACTTACGGTCGGGGTAGTGAGTGCTAAAGGACGCAGTAATGTAGGGATCACGGATTACGAAAACTTCATCCAGACCGATGCGGCCATCAATCCCGGAAATTCGGGCGGCCCGCTTTTGAACATCGACGGTGAAGTGATTGGTATCAATACCGCGATTTTCAGCCGCAGCGGCGGTTATATGGGGATTGGCTTTGCTGTGCCGATCGACATGGCGATGAGCATCAAAGAGCAACTCGTCACAACTGGCAAGGTGACAAGGGGTTACATTGGTGTTGTCATGAACCCCGGAGACGTGACCGAAGAGATGGCCAAGTCTTTTGGACGCGCCGAAGGTGGCGGCGTATTGATTGCTGATGTGCAAAAGGACGGGCCTGCCGACAAGGCCGGAATCAAGAGTGGCGATATCCTGATTGAGCTGGGCGGTGTTAAAATTAAGGATAATGTTTCCTTCCGTAACGATGTGGCACGGATTCTGCCTAATAAGAAAGCCGAACTGACGTTGTTTAGGGATGGAAAGGTGAAGAAGGTTACGGTGACCGTAGGGACTTTTCCAGATGAGGTGAACAACGCCGGTGAAGAGCAGGCGAAAGCGGATGTCGCCGATAAGCTTGGTTTTCAGGTGCAGGATTTGACGCCAGACGTCGCGCAGGAATTGGGATACGAGGAAACCCGCGGCGTGGTGGTGTCGGATGTCGATCCTGACTCCGTGGCGTACGAGCAGGGATTAAGGCCGGGGATGATGATCCTGGAGGTGAATCGCAGCGAGGTGAGAAGCGTTAAGGATTTTAACAAGGAAACAGGGAAACTGAAGGGACGGAGCGTGCTGTTGCGAGTAAAAACAAAAGAGGCGACCGTCTTTTTAAACCTGCGGCTTGAGGATTAACCACACAACCAAAGTATATATAAGACCACTCCTGTCATGCAGCACCGGGGCCGGGTAACACCGGCCCCGGTTTTTTTCTCCGGAAGGTTAAGAAAAAGGCGGATGCGCGTGTGAATTCGAACGGATGTTTTCGGTCGGCAGGACATGTGCGGAATGCTTTGGACCGAATTAATTTTCGCGAAGGGAGTTGTTTCTGTGGAGGGCGTTTTGATAGTATACCGATTAATTAATTAAGGTATGTGCACCGGTGTTTGTTCAGAAGGAGGCATGTGATGGCATCGATTAAAGGAACCCAGACTGAGAAAAACGTGTTGACCGCTTTTACGGGCGAGTCGGCGGCCCGTAATCGCTATACGTTTTGGGCGGCCGCCGCGAAAAAGGAAGGTTTTGTCCAGATCGAGGCGATTTTTGAAGAGACGGCGAATCAGGAAAAGGAACATGCGAAACGCTTGTTCAAGTTTCTTGAGGGCGGAGAAGTCGCGATCAATATCGGACTCCCGGCCGGAACGGTCGATAAGACGCTTGTCAATCTGGCGCATGCCGCTGAAGGAGAGGAATACGAGTGGCAGCACATGTATCCGGACTTTGCGAAAGTGGCGCGTGCCGAAGGTTTCGAGCTTGTCGCTAAGACAATGGAATCGATCGCTGTGGCCGAAAAATTCCATGGCGAGCGTTATCGCAAACTGGCAATGAATATCGAGAAGGGGCTCGTGTTCAAGCGTGAGGATCCTGCGACGGTGTGGCGTTGTCGTAACTGCGGTTACATCCATGTCGGCCAGAATGCTCCCGATGTGTGCCCGGCCTGCGTGCATCCTATGGCGCATTTCGAACTGGTCCCCGGCAACTGGTAAGGCACGGGGAGAATCGTATGCCGAAGGTCGGACGGGGATTCCCTGTCCGGCCTTTTGGTTTAGGGCGGCGACTGTGAAAAAGACACCGACGAACAAGATGCCTTTGGCTCCTGCTCTATTGCGTGGCCTCGAAATTCTTGAGGACTTGCATCGGCAGGAGGAACACCAATCGGTAAGTGCCATTGCCGAGCGGCTGCGCCTGCCCGCGAACAGTACGTTGCGGCTTCTTGCAACGCTGGAGACGAAGGGATATGTCGAGCGCGATTCGGATTCGCTCAAATACCGGCTGACGCGCAAACCCGCCAGCCTCGCCCTGACCGGCGTCCGCGAGCAGAGCCTGCTGGAGGCGGCGTTGCCGCTGATGCGCGAACTCCGAGATGCCACGGGGGAGACGGTGCTTCTTTCCATCATCGAGCACGGCACGGGAATCGTGCTGGAGGAAATTCAGTCTCTGCATGTTTTTCGTTTCGTCTGTAATCCCGGGGCCTATCACGCGCTGCACGCGGCCGCACCCGCCAAGGCGATCCTTGCGGCGATGCCCAAGGTAGACCGCAACCGTCTGCTGGACGGCTATGCCTTCACCAAGTTCACCGCCTCGACCATCACCGATCGAAAAGCCTTCGAGACCGAACTGCTTAGAGGAGTTAAGAAGGGCTATTGGGAGGATCATGCGGAGGAGTTCGACGGTATCTGCTGCGTCGCAGCGCCCGTGTTCAACCGGATCGGCTATCTGATCGCGGCCATCACCGTCACCGGTCCTCTCAGCCGCATGACGGCGCGCGAGATGGCCAAAGACGGCGCGCTCGTCGCCGAATGTGCCAAAGCCGTCTCCCGCCGCATGGGTTATGGGCTGATGGGCGAAGAAAGCCGCGGCATGGAAAAGGAGCGGTTGCCCTGACGCGCCGTACCGCTAAGAAATACGGGCGTGATTACAGGAGGTAAGCGCTTCATATCAATTAAGGTAATCATGCCGTCCTTCCAAGAACGCAGGTGTCTTTCTTGGTTTTACTGACTGCGGGTCCGGCTCGCGTGTGGTCATCCGTGTCTTTTCCCGTGACCGTGTCGCGATTGATGCGCTCGTGCATAAGCCCGAGCGCCTAGTTCGGAAGACCGGATAGCGCTTCGTGACGCCGATCAAAATGATGGGGAAGAGGACGGCGGTTTTTCCTGCGCGTTTTTTTTGAGGGTGCCGATCTTGCCGCAAAGAATCCACCTGTTGACAACAATTCCATATTGTGATTTACTACGCGCGTCACGACGGACACGGGGGAGGCCGAAGGATGAGAAAGCAGAACCAACTCGCAGTTGAAGAAAACGCGGCTGTGGCGCAAGTGATTCCGCAGGGAACGGTGAACGGAAGAGGCCTGAAACGAATCTGGCTTGCGACGTTGCTGTTGGCAGGTGCCGCACAATCGGAGTGCGCCGATTCTGTCCGGTCTCCGGGCTTATCGCAGGCGTCCGTCTCGCACGCGTTTCTCGGGACAAGTCACGCTCTCGGCAACATTCCCGCGACTTGGCTGCATGGCGTGAAGGAGATCACGCCGGGCAAGCGAAACGCCCCGTGTGAATCGTGCCGTCCGAAGGTTCCGAACAGATGACGCAGTGCCAGCGCCTGATGGACGGACCGATGAGGCGTGATGATTCTGATCAACGATGAGAATAGGGGAGGGCGGCAATGAGAAGACGGAATAGAATTCTGCGCATAACAATGAGCCTGATCGTTGGCGCGGCGGTTGCGGACGACGCGGATTCTTCACTTATGGCGTTTCTGCCGCCGGGGCGGCGTCAGTATGTGTGAACGACAAGGCCCTCAACGCTCAGGCGTGGCCCCGTTCCGTCCTGATCAGTCACCCCGGCTACGAGCGGCTGCTGGACGGTCAGGTTGTGACTCCGCAAACCGAGAATCCCGGATTCGGCGGCGCGTTTTTCGCGGGGGAAGGCGGCGTGACTGTGGCGGGATGCCCAGCGCTGGATCAGACGCCGCTCACGATCCGGCTGCGCGTGAAGGCGCGGAACGCGGATGCGTTCAACATTTTCGTGGCGCACGAGCCCAAGTCGTCGCCGCTCCATTGGGAGTTTTACAGCTTCAAGGGCACGGGCCATTTGGCTTTCTATCTGCCCGGCAACGCGCCCGGCACGGTCCTTAGCCGCACCTGCGTGACCGACGGCCGCTGGCACGACGTGGCGGCGGTCGTGACGCGCGAGCGCGTGCGGTTGTATACGGACGGCAAGCTGGTCGCTGAGGAAAAGGTGACGCGTCCCTTCGGCCGCGCGGCCGGGGCGACGCGGCTGGGCATCGGAGGGCTCGTCGACGGGGGGATCGCCTGCGACGGCTGGATCGACGACCTGAGCATCAGCGCTTCGGACGTAACGGTCAACACGCCGCTCACCGCACCTCAGAAGGTTGACGCCTCGACACTTTTCTTATGCGCGTTCGACGAGATTGCGGGCCGCTATGCGGTTTTGGGCCGTATGGCCGGGGTGATCGAGGCGAAGTCGGGCGCGGAAAAAATCATGAACGAGCTGTTGCCTCGCGAGGGTATTGAGCCGACGGTCAAGCCCGGCGAGAAACCGGCCAAAAATGCGCCGAGAGTCGATTGCACGGCCGAACAGTTGGAGGGCTCAATTCGCAGATTGGGACTGACTTCGACCCGGGCGACAGATATCCGACCCGGCGTGCTGGCTTTTTGGGGCGAACTTGTCGCGGAATTGCAGGGTGAAATCGACGGGACATTTCCGCTGCCGCGCGGTGCCGTAGGACAGGTCTACGATCCGCAGGCGCTGGTGCGGCCGGAGGAGAAAACGCCCTACGCGGTGGGTCGTGCGGCGCACCGGCGCATTGCTGGACGCGCTGGCGAAGCGCGGCGTCGACGTGGCCGCGCTACGGGAAGATTGGAAACG
>CAZTDL010000387.1:0-4703 GCA_964612775.1 uncultured Lentisphaeraceae bacterium | reverse complement strand
GACACATTGTGCAACGGCACGCCCATGCCGGACAGCTCGCCGATCAGGCGCAGCGGCTCGGACAAATTCGGCTGCCACGCGCCTTCGCGCTCCGCCACGCCCCAGCCATACGGATAGTCCGTGGGCTCCAACACCGTCAGCCTGGAAACCACCCACGTCTTGTCCGAGAGCGTCCGCCTCATCCCCGCCATGCAGTTCTTCAGAAAGCGCGTGCGATTCTCGTATGATCCGCCATAGCGCCCCTCGCGACACCGCGCGCCCAAAAGTTCCGCCACGAGGTAGCCGTGCACGGCTTTCATGTCCACGCCATCGAAACCCGCCTGTTCCGCGAGGCCCGCCGTTGCCACAAACCGCTCTTCCAAACGTTCCAGCATATCGTCGGCAACAGGCTCCGCCGCGGGAAGCCAAGGCAGATCCTTTTCCAGCACAGGATTACGCTACGCGATCACCGGCACAGGCAGTCCCCGCGGCCGACTGTATCGACCGCTGTGCGTCAACTGCAAAATCAGCGTCACCTCGCCACACCCTTCGGAACGGGCAGTCCTGCGGGTCTCATCGACAAGGCGACGCCACACATTCAAATTCCGCTCAGTAAGCATCAGCTGACGCGGACCTGAACGGCCCTCCGGCACCACCGCCGCAGACTCGAACCAGATCAGCGCGCTGCCGCCCGCCGCAAAACGCCGATAGCGCCGAAAGGTCAGCTCACTCGGCGTGCCCTCGTCATCCGCCGCGTCCACGCCTTCCATCGGCTGCACCACAAAGCGGTTCGCCAGACGCCGCCCCGCGATAATCTGCGGCTCCCCCAGCACTCCGAACGCATCGCTGAGCGGCAGGTCAGCCCCGATACGCATCAGTTCTTTTTCCAGATCCGCCCGCGTTTTCAAATCAAATCTTTTCATGGCATAATTAGACCGTTAAAGAGGCCTGTCCCAAAGATTTCCCGTTCACGATCAGCGACTGATTTGGCATACTATATCACATGGATATTCCTATCACCACCGCCATCCGCGCACTGCGCGCGGCCAACGCTGATTTTGAGCCGCTTGTCTACGATTACGTCGAACATGGCGGCACGGACTGCGCCGCCCGCGAACTTGGCGTGGACGAACACAGCACCGTCAAGACCATCGTGATGGAAACCGACGCCAAGAAACCCTTCATCGTGCTCATGCATGGCGATCGCGAGATTTCCACCAAACAGATGGCACGCGTGCTCGGCGTCAAGTCCGTCGCACCGTGTACGCCTGACACAGCCACGCGCCACACCGGCTACAAGGTTGGCGGAACCAGCCCCGTCGGCACACGCAAACCCCTGCCGATCTATGCGGAGAGCACGCTCTTCGACATGCCGTCCATCCACATCAACGGCGGCCGCCGCGGCCTGCTCGTCAAGATCTCCCCCGACGTCCTCGACCGCATCGCGCATCCGATACGGGTGGCGGTTGCCGTCCCGGTCTGAGCAGACGGACAGCCCCTATCCCCGGCCCTTGGCATCGTAAAAACCCACCACCTTCCCGATGACCTCCAGCACCTGTTCTGGACGGAGCGTGTAGAAGAGCGGCAAACGCAACAAACAATCGACAAACCGTTCGCAGTTCACCGGCACAGGACCCTTATATTTGTTTTTGTAATAGGCCGATTGACACAGGCTGAGATAATGCGTGGCCGTCTGAATGCCGTACAGTTTTAAATAAGCCATTAACCGCGCACGTTCCCGCTGCGACCGGCAGACCAAATAAAACATGTGCGCATTGTTAGTGGCATAGGACGGAACGCGAGGCAGCTCAAAGCATCCCTGATCGGCGAGCGGCTTCAATCCGGCATAATACATTTTCCAAAGCGACTTGCGTTGCCGTTGGATCTTCACGAGCTTTTCGAGTTGGGCATACAGAAACGCCGCAGTGATACCGGATGGCAGAAACGATGATCCGATATCGACCCACTCGTACTTGTTCACCTCGCCGCGATAATATTCCGCCCGGTTTGTTCCTTTCTCCCAGATGATCTCCGCCCGACGGATAAACCGAGGATCATTGATCGTTAACATGCCGCCTTCGCCACACTGGATGTTTTTGGTCTCATGAAAAGAAAAGCAGCCCATATGGCCGAGCCCGCCTAGCGGATAGTTCCGATTCAAAGTCTTGAGCCGTCTGTGCCATGAGCAACGCGTCGCCGAAAGATCCTCCGTATAGTAGGCGTCGATCGCCTGCGCCGAATCGCCGATCACCAGCAAATCATATTTTTGCGCCAACGCAAAAATCTTGCCCATATAGCAGGCGAAACCGGCATAATGAACGGGAACAATCGCCTTCGTGCGCGGTGTGATCAGCGATTCCAGCCGATCCGCGTCCATGTTCGGATTGTCGCGATAACTGTCGGCAAAAACAATCTTCGCGCCCTGCCGCACAAAAGCTAACGCCGTCGAGACGAACGTATAGGACGGCACAATCACTTCGTCCCCCGGTTTTATATCGGCCAAAATGGCGGCCATTTCCAGCGCATCGGTGCAGGATGTTGTGAGCAGGCACCGCGTAAAGCCGTAACGCTCCTCAAAAAACCGCTGGCATTTCTGCGTAAACGGCCCGTTTCCCGATGTCTTACCGTTCTCGACAGCTTCAGCAATATACTCGAGTTCTCTGCCAACCATGACCGGTTTGTTAAATCGAATCATTCCGCACCACCCCCGCAGAGCTCTTTGACGACGGATTGTGGCTTCCCGTTTGCGTTCAAGTACAAACGACCCAGATATTCACCGACCACACCGACCGAAAAAAGCAGCAAACCGCCAAGAATCAGTTGCAGAATAACGAGGGTAATCCATCCCTCGACGTGGTTCCTCAACGCCACATGTTGGAGCAGATAGAAAAGGGCCAAAACAAAGCCGATCAGAGAACACGTCATCCCCGCATAGGAGGAAAATCGCAACGGCCAAACAGAGAAACCGGTGGCAACCCGCAGAAAAACAAGCATGGACTTTGACACGTCATAGTGGCCTTCGCCTTGAAACCGATCACGATGCGGCACGTCGATCTGTCCGACATAGCGCGTCACCTCGAGAAGCAAGCCGTCCACGTACGGAAAAGGCCCCGTGTATTTGATCACCTCTTCAACGATGGCCCGACGCATCACCTTAAAAAAAAGGCGACAGATACAGACGTTTCGGCTTAGCAATCACAATCTCGGCCAGTTTGCCGTTGAGCCAACTTCCTGCTCTTTTCCAAAAGGCCTCCCTGAGAACAGGGAAATGCGCATAGACGACGTCCAGATCAGAGGACCGACACCGATCATACAGCGCGATGATATCATAAGGGGAGTGTTGCAGATCGTCATCCATGATCACCACGAAGTTTCCCCGCGCACGACGCAAACCGCACAGGACAGCATTGTCCTGGCCCACGTTCTTCCGCAAACTAATGCCCGTGACCGACGCATCTTTTTCGCACAGCCGCTTGATCACGCTCCAGCTGTGGTCCGCGCTTTGGTCGTTCACGAAAATCACTTCATGCTCGTGTCCGCGCAACACATCCGCCAGCTGGCGGTAAAGTTCCTCAAGACAGGCTTCGCTGTTATATACGGGGATCACCACGCTCAGTTCAACCATACGACCTCCACAATCATATCGCGCGACACGCTGACGATACGATAGTTAAAGCCCACACTGATTTTCAACTCGTCCAAAACGCTGACTAAAGAGCGTTCATCGAACCGGAAAGTCTCCTCGCACGCGCCGACACGAGTACCCTTTCGCGCAAGCAGACTCAGCCATGGATTGGAGGCGTGCGTCCAGTTCTTGACCGGTTCCGAGATGATCCATCGCGCGGAAGCGGTTTTGATGCGGCAAAAAAGATCCGGGAGATGCGCCTTGAAATGATAAAGCGACCCCATCATGATGCAGAGATCACACGCGGGGAAAACGTCCGCTTGCGAGATATCCTCCTTCCGCGCCTCAAACCCGCGCCTCACCGCATTCTCGACAAACGTATCGTTCACATCCAAGCCAAGCCACCGCTTACCCTGCCGCCGACAATACGAAGCGATCGCCACATCCCCGAAACAGAGTTCCAAAACCGTCTGTTCCGTATCCCGCATCAGCTCGCACACCTGTCTGAAGCGCGTCCGATATCGTCCTTTGTACAGCAAAGTCATCACGCATCGATACAACCACACAGATCTGTATATCACACTCCTATTCATGATCCTTTTGGGATTTTGGCACGTCGTCCCATTCCGTGCGACGTTTAACTTTCTCTTTTATTCCCGCCTACCGCAAAAATTTCGTCCGAAGATTGAACAGCGCTTTGATGTATGTTAGTTTAAAAACAATTTATTTTCCGTTTCAGGAGCTCTCATGAATATGTTACCCATACGAACAGGTCGGCTTTTGGGAAGAACAACGTTCTCCCGGTTCTTTTTCGGAGGCAGCCTGCTTTTGCTGCTGATTCTGACGCGATGGTGCTGGATTGATTGCGACGGCGGCACGCCCTCTCTGGCGGAATACGGCTATTTCGCGACAGATGAAGGCTATTACTGCGGCGGCGGTCAGCAAAAACACCTTTTCGGAAACCTCGTCTCCCATATCCGCTCCATGCCGAACACATATGATATCTGTCCGGCCACGCACATCTTCACCTGGTTCGCGTTCTCGATCTTCGGGCAGACCACATGGGCACACAGGGTCTTCCCGTTCCTGCTGAACACGG
>CAZTDL010000386.1:0-4712 GCA_964612775.1 uncultured Lentisphaeraceae bacterium | reverse complement strand
TTGGTCCACCGACACCCCGCGCCTGGAGCCCCGGCGATCTCATCGAGTTTGGGCATCTGCTCCAGCAGATCCAAAAACTTGATATCGCGCGGCGTGCCCCACAAGTATTGTTTCCAAACGGCAGGCGCCGCTTGTTTGTGAGCGGCAGCAAGGATTTGCCGCAAGGGGATGGACTTCCGGTCGGCGGGGGCAATCGGAATCACGCCCTCCCGGTCGTCGATGCGTGTGACTTTGGGCGTAACATACTGAACCACGGCGTCCGCCACACTGGGCTCGGTTGCGCGTAGGCGAACGATCATACAGGGGCACTTCGCCTCTTTAAACAGAATGAAGCTGTAGTCTGCCAACTGGACGACTTCTTCGACCGTCACTTGGCTCAGCCATTTCTCTTGAAACTGATTGGTCTTGTCGTTCAGAAACGTCTTGGATGGAAGCAGCAGGCAAGCCGTTCCCAGCGGGCGCAGATGCTCTGGAATTTTCAGGGCGAACTGATGGTGCAATCCTTTTACGGCACCGCGATCCCTCCATGGCGGATTGCCGACCACGAAATCAAAATCGCGGGGCAACGTGCCGGAGGGGGAAAGGAAATCCTCTTCATAAACAACAGGAAAAGTCGGCGCGTCGTCAGCCGACGGGTTTCGGCGCTTGAGCAGGCTCGGCAGTTTCCCGCTCTGACGGATGTATCTTTTCAGGCCGGGAGGATCGAAACAATCAAGAAAGGCCAGATAGAGGCTGAAGCAGGAGATCTGACAGGCGGTGAGATTCTTGTCGATGCCGCAAATCTGATCGCGAAGGATGGCCTTCAAGGCTTCAGCCTTACGGTCATAATCGTTCGCGAATTTGGGATATCGCGTTGACCAAGCCGCCGCTAAACGATTGAAAAGGGTCACCAAAAAGATTCCCGAACCGCAGGACGGATCGAGAAACCGCTTGCCTTCGAGGGTGTCGCAGTCCTTAAGGGCCAAATCCACCACTGTTTCCGCCAGAAACCGCGGCGTGTAGTACGCGCCCTTGGCGCGTTTCTCCGTCTCGTCTTCTCGCTTGAGAAAATCTTCGTAAATAGCGCTGATCGTCTCCACGGGGATAAAACGGAAATCGTATGCCCAGAAATCAAGCGTGTGCTGCCCCGTTCCCAGATCATGGCCCTGTAGAAAATCCGTCAAATCCAGCAACGCATCAGCGCTCAATTGACGACACTCGGCAAGCGTTGCAGGGCCAAACATGCTACCGTTGAAATCCTCTTTCAACCTGCCGAATAGATTATGGAGCACCCTTCTTTTGGCCTCGGCGGTCCCCAAACCAGCTAGCATGTTGCCAAGCGATGCGCCGCGAGAACATTGCCCCTCCACATACTCGCTTAGATCAATAATTTCCCGATCAGTCAAATAACAGACAAAAAGTATTCTCGCCAAAAAGGTGTGCGCAGTCTTCACAGTGAGTTGGCTATTGCTGTTAACAAGTTTCTCTCGAAGCGTCCGCAGATTGTTTAGCAAATAAGCGTCAACCGTTTGCTCGGCACTGAAAAAAGAAGGATTGTTACGATAGTAATGCCCAGTGGCCAGTTGCAACAGGAACGATTCAACACGGATTGCGTAATCGGCCAGAGAAAGGGTCTCCACCAAAGCCGCTTCTCTATCTAAGGAAAAGTCCGAATTAACCGGTTTTGCCATCCCCGAGTAGATTCGAACGGTCTCGGGATCGACGACGACAAGTACGGTCGCGACACCTTGATTCCAAAAGAGGCACTGCAAATTTGCGCCTTTAGTGGGTGAAATCCGTTCGCGTCGAATCGTAAGATAGAGCGTGGGCAAACCGTTGACACAAAGCACCCCGTCCAGTTTCAAAGCATCCCACGCTCGCGTGATCACGTGGAGATATGGACGCAAACCTTGGTCAGCCCTTACATCCGTCAACGACGAATAGAACATCAGGCCGGCTGGCGCAGATTTCCCGTGTCTTTCAAGTAAAGCCTTTTTAGATAGTGTTGTGGTTTGCGTGTTCATTCTCGACTCATACGATTGTCCGTATCAATGCCCTAACCACACCTTGAATCTGCAGGTCGTTGACAGGCCAGAGATTACCATAAGCCGGATTCTCTGGCTTCAGAAAAGTGCCGGTCTTGTCCTTCACAAGCGTCTTTAACGTGCATTCCTGATCGATCAACGCTGCGACCATGTCTCCGTTTCTGGCTTCGCGTTTCCCATCGACGATTACGCAATCGCCATCAAGAACGCCTCGTCCTTTCATGGAGTCACCATGAACCACCAGCGCAAAGGTCTTCGCAGATGGAATAAAGCCGAGAGTCTCCACGTCAACGTGGATCGTCCTGTCCGTCACCTGATTAGCATCGACCGCAACACCTGCCGGGATGCGTCCCAACATTGGGATAGTGCTGGAAGTCCGTTTCTCAGACGATGCTCCCGTAACACGAATGGAACGTGCTTTTCCAGTGTCCCTATGGATTAATCCTTTCTTCTCAAGAGCGTCAAGCCGATCACAAACGGCTCTCGTGCTGCGCAGGCCAAAGTGATCTTGCATTTCGCGTACGGATGGCGTCGGACATCCTGAATCAACGGCATTCCGAATGAAGTCCAGTACCTCGCGTTGTTTTTTCGTCGGTTTTTCCATAAATACTACTCATATGAGTAGCATAATGAATCGCGGCGGTCAATGCGAAAAAAGCGAAGTCCTCCCGTCTTCTTCGTCACCGCCTGCGTCGAGGACAGAGCTTCCGCGCTGCGCCTGCTCACCGCGCGAAAACCGTTCACATAGAAACGCCTTGTCCCGTCTTCGGTGAAGTGAAAAAAGGACGCAATCGTCCATTACACAAACAGGATCATTTGCGGTGCCCAAAGTTTGGCGAAATGTTCAAACGCGGCCCCTCAAACGCACCTTCACGCCTATGGCTTGTACTCTCTGGATAGGTCGTCGACCAATTCAAGCATCAGATCGCGCCGGAAAAAACCTTTTCGCCAGAACAGCCCGATCGTCCGTTGCGCGCCGCCGCCTTTCAGTTTGAGGTAATGGAGCGTGGGGTGACGACGCGCCACGCAATCCGGCACAAACGAGACCGCCCGGTTCATGGCGATCATCTGAAGCAAGGTTTCCATCGAGGATGCGCGAAAGTTCAAGGTCGCGTTCAGGCCGACCTTCGAACAGTAATCGAGCGCCTGCCCGCTCAGGCAGTGCCCCTCTTCGAGCAACAGCAGCGGTTGTCCCGCCAGATCGGACGGATCAACGCGGTCGCGTTTGCGCCACGCATGTTTCGGAGAAACGCCGAGACGGAACGCTTCGGTGAATAGCTCGCCGTGCTCCAAGCGGTCGTCGGGAACCGGAACGGCCAGAAGCGCCGCATCAAGCGTCCCGTCATGCAGGCGGTCAAGCAGCACGTGCGTTTTTTCCTCGACCAGATTAAACCGCAGATTCGGATAGGCATCGACCAGGTGATCAATAATCAACGGGAAATAGTAGGGGGCCAGTGTCGGAAACGCGCCGATCGACAGCTGTCCCGCATAAGGGTCGGACAGCGTTTCCGCCAAACGGCGGATTTCGTCCGCGGTCTGAAGAATCGTCCGGGCGCGCTTGAGGACCTCTTCGCCGGCCGTCGTGAACAGCACGCCTTTCGCGGGACGCTCAAGCAGCACCGCGCCCAGTTCTTCTTCCAGTTTCTTGATCTGGATGCTCAACGCGGGCTGGCTGACGTGGCACGCCTCTGCCGCACGGACAAAACTTCCCTGGGCCTTTAACGCTTGCAGATATTCCAACGCGCGAAAATTCATGCCTCAATATAAGTTTTATTTATCATATCCGTCAAATATATAAATTTAACAAAACAACCGAAATGAGGCACACTCTCCTCCGTCAACGGAAAATCAGACACAACACAAGGAGGAAAATCATGCAGACCATCATCGGACAGAAAATTCCGGAATTCAAACTTCAGGCCTATCACAACGAAGTCTTCAAGGAGGTCACCGACCAGAGTCTCAAAGGCAAATGGGCCGTGCTCTTCTTCTATCCGGCCGATTTCACGTTCGTTTGTCCCACCGAGCTGAGCGATCTGGCGGGCATGTACCCGGAGCTTCAGGCGATCGATGCCGAGGTCTATTCGGTCAGTACCGACACGCACTTCGTGCACAAGGCTTGGCGGGACGC
The DNA here is from genome assembly GCA_964612775.1 of uncultured Lentisphaeraceae bacterium. Lineage (GTDB taxonomy): Bacteria > Verrucomicrobiota > Kiritimatiellia > RFP12 > UBA1067 > DAOPZC01. The sequence goes on along the minus strand of CAZTDL010000386.1, from coordinate 557 downwards.
GTCGGAGACGATCAAAAAGATCACGTTCCCGATGCTTGCCGATCCCGCCGGCAAACTTTGCCGTGCGCTGGGGACTTATCTCGAGGAGGACGGCTTGTCGACCCGGGCGACTTTCATCATCGATCCCACGGGCGTGATCCAGTTGGCCGAGTACAATACCAATGCGATCGGGCGAAACGCCGAAGAAATCCTCCGCATGGTGCAAGCCGCTCAGTTTGTCGCTGAGAACGACGGACTGGTCTGTCCGGCCAAGTGGAAACCCGGACGTGCGACGCTTAAGCCCGGTCTTGACCTGATCGGGAAACTCTAGGCTGACGCACGCGTTGCCGGCCGCTTCGGCGGGCGGCCGGCACGTTCCGCTGTAAAAGCGACGTTGCAGGGTGCATCCCCGTTTCACTGACCTGTGCGTGTCGGTTTGACAGGGGTGGGTGTGAGACTGGGGGCGCGGACGCCTGCCAGGCTCGCAAAACTTTTGTCTCGATCATACACAACCACAGCGGCCGTCAGTGAAACGGAGTCAACTGTCTTGTTGAGAGTTTTGCGGGATACCGCAAAAC
>CAZTDL010000385.1:0-4721 GCA_964612775.1 uncultured Lentisphaeraceae bacterium | reverse complement strand
GATCTGTGGGTGTTTGCCGCAGCCATGCCCGCCGCGGTTTTCGAAGGACTCGGCGAGGCGCTGCGTGTCGCGAAACTGCAGGTGGTCCGCACGGATGCTGCGGTGTTGGGCTGGTTTCGCTCGCTGTGCGGACCTTGTCAGCTCACCCGTCCCGGGCGCCGAGTCTTGCTGATGAATCCGGACGACGGTTGGGAACTGCTTGTGCTGGATCACGGTGTCCCCGTTCTGGTTCGCGGTTTGGGCGCCTTGACGGACGACGAGGCGCTGGTCAGAGAATTGATTTTGTCGCTGTTGAATGTGGAGCTTGAAGCGGGGTCGGCGCCTATCGTGGAGGCCCTTTTGGTTTCGAAAGATGCGCCGCCGCCGGAACTGCTTCGTAAGCTGCAGGATTTGGTGGGCGTGGCGGTCCGCCATGTGGTTCCTCCGAGTGAGGACAGCGGTATCGAGGGCGTGGCCGTTCGGACGGGCGAAGGCGCGGCGCTGGATCTGACGCCGCAGGTGTGGCGTGACGCGGCGAGAGAGTCCCGCGTCCGTCGGCGGGTGCTGACGGGCGCAGGGATCGCGTTGGGCATCTGGGCTGTCTTCATGGCCGTTTTGTTCTCCGGACCGGTGGTCTACAAACAACTGACCGTGCGCGCCCGCAATGATTCGCGTGCCCATGCCAAAGAATATAAGCGGGTTTCCGATACGCGTGAACGGGTGAATCTGATTCTGGCTTATACGGACAGAACCTATTCGTCGCTGGAGATGTTGCGGCTGGCCTCCGCCTGTCTGCCGCAGGGAATCACCTTGGTCGGGTTTAATTACCGGCGCGATGACGGCGTTAAGATTTCGGGCGAGGCGGACCAGCCGACCCTTGTTTATGATTTCAAGAATGCGGTTACGGAGGATCCCCTGTTCGAGTCGGTTTCGCTGGCGGGACCTTCGGCCAGCAGAGGAAAGCATAAATTTGAAGTGGATGCGAAGTTTAAGGGGGTGACGCGGAAATGAGCGCGATATCCCCCAGAGAAAAGAATATGGTGCTGATTGCGGTCGTGGCTATCCTGTATGCGGTCGCGGCGCTGAGCTTCAAGAAGCAAATGACGAACTGGAAGGTTTCGAAACGGATTTATGTGACGGCTCAAAACAAGGTGCATGAAGAGCAGGCGCTGATTTCAGCGAAAGATGAATGGGCCGCAAAGTATGAACAGATGCGGGAACTGATGCCTGTTTTCCCCTACGACAAGGATGTGGATACCCATTGGCTCAACATGATGGATTCTGCCGCCACGCGTAACGGGCTGACGATCGCGCGGCGGCAGACGAATAAGGAGATTGAGGTGGGGGACGTCTATGAGTTGCCGATCGATTGCAAAGATTGGGAGGGGACTCTTGAGTCGCTGGTGAAGTTTCTGTATGACCTGCATCAGGAGGGCGCGATGCTGGATGTGAGGCAATTGTTTGTCCGTCCGGCGGACAGGCGGCCCGGTTATCTGAAGGGCACTTTCACGTTGTATTGCGCGTATATGCGGGGCGAAGAAGCCAAAGCGGCCGTGCCCCGTAAATCGTCTGACGGGCAGAATCAGTCTCTCCGGCCCGAGTCCCGAGAAGAAGAGCCTTCTGCTTCGGCGGCGGACGGCGCAGTGGAGATTAAGCCCCCCGTGACAGAACCGTCTCCGGCTCCGATTCCCGCTGCGGAAGCGAAGTGAAGAGCAGTGACCTTTTTGAGGAAATAAGTATGAAGAAAATGTGCGATCATCTGTTTACACTGAGTGTGGTCTGTGTCTTGACGCTCAGTGTTGTGCTGGCTCAAGATCAGGCCCCGGACGCTTTGCCGCTTCCCGGCCCCGGCGCTGTCTCGGCCCAGCCGTCGAGACCGATGGGGACTTCGCCGGCTCAGCGCGCCAATCCGAATCCGGTGCGTAAGATGGCGTTGCCGTCCCCTGTCGGCCAGCCTATGGGCGCGGGACAAACGAAGGCCGTGACGACGGCATCCGCCGGTTCCGATTCGACCGCCGCTCCCGGCGCGGAGCCGAAATCGAAGACGACGACGCCTTCTTTGAAATTTGACAATGCGACGGTCGACATTATCCTGATGGCCTATGCGCAGGAGACCGGAAAGACATTGCTTTCGGCGCCCGACGTGCCCAAGGCCAACATCACGCTCAAGAGCCAGCCGGACATGCAGCTGACCAAGGAGGAATACTTGGAGGCCATCGAGGTCGTGCTGGGCATGAACGGGATCGTGCTTGAACCGTTCGGCGAGAAGTTCGTAAAGGTGCTGCCCCGCAAAACCATTCGTACCGAAGGCATCAAAATCCTCATGGATAAGCCGGAGACGGGACATCCCGAGAAGAGCCGCGTCATTAGCCAGATGATTCAGCTGAAGGCCATCACGATCGCCGAGGCGCAGAAAGCGTTGGAAGGTTTTAAGAAGGCGGACGGATTGATCCAGTCCTTCGAGCGAACAAACAGCCTGTTGGTGACGGATACGCAAGAGAACATCAATCGCATGCTGGAGATCGTTAAATTCATCGACCAGCCGCTGGTGGCGACCGAAGAGGTCAATGTGCGCAGCATCCGTTTCGCCAAGGCCGACGACATCAAGAAGCGGCTGGAGGAACTGGTGGCGGAGTCTCAGAAACAGACGCAGTCCAAGGAAGAGGTGAAAGCCAATGTGTCGGGATCGCCCGGTTTTACGCGAACGACCTCATCCGCGCTGTCGCGCGCGCTGCCGCCCGGGCTTACGCGTCTCGGTACGCCGCAGCCCGCGGTCTCGACGCCCAACGAAAGCATCGAGACGCTGGTGAGCGACGCGGACCGCGGTATGATTCGCGGCAAGGTTCAGATCATCGCGGATGAGCGCTCGAATCAGCTCATCATCATTACCCGCGCGGATAATATGGCTTTCTTCGATAAGATCATTACGGTGTTGGATGTCGAGACCGCGCCGGATGTGAAGGTCGAGGTGCAGCGGCTGGAGTTCGCGGATGCCGAGGAAGTCTCGACGATGCTGAACGACTTGATCGGCAACGCCACGGCAAAGAAAGACGACAACAAGACGGCAAAGGGGACCGACAAGAATGCGGCCGACAAGCCGGGGACGCCGGCCAAGAGCACCTCGCTGGCTGAGGCTGTGGCGGCGCGTGCCACTCGCACGGAGACGCCTGCTTCCGGCGGCGAGACGGGCAAGAGCAAGTTGGGCCAGCTCAGCAAGGACAACATCAAAATTCTGGCCGACAAACGCACGAATGCGATTGTGATGATGGGTAGCCCCAGCGATCTCCTGGCCATAAAAGAGATCATCAAGGGCATGGATATCAAGCTTTCACAAGTGCTGATCGAAACCGTGGTGATTCAGGTCGGGCTGGACGATTCGTTGCAGACCGGCGTGGATTGGATACTGGGCAAGCAGAACAACAATTATAGGGTCAACAATGGTGATTTGCTCGGCGGCGGCGGCGGCAGCACAACGCTTGGATCACTCATTAACACAACAAACGGAGCGCTGGACACCGCCGCTTCCATGATTTCTCCGGGCGTAAACTATTTCCTGAAATCGGAGAAGTTGAATATTAGTGCTATGATCGAGGCGGCCGAAAGCGATTCTCATGCCAAGGTGCTCTCCTCTCCGATTTTGATGACAGTCGATAATAAGGAGGCGACGTTGGAGTCAACTTCGATGCGCTACCTCTACAAGGGCGTCCGTTACTCGGGCGGCACGTCGAATGGCAGGGAGGTCCCTGATTATGAGCAGCGCGATATCGGTCTGACGGTGAAGATCACGCCGCGCATCAATCCGAACGGCGCTGTGATCCTGACCATCGACGAGACCTTCGAAACCATCGGGACGGCGCAGAAGGTCGGCGACAAGGAGTATCCCACGATCAACACGCGAAAGGTTCAGGCGGATATCTCCGTTGAAAATATGCAGACCGTTGTGTTGGGCGGTCTGGTGCAAAGCGAACAGACTGATTCCACCTCCGGAATTCCGCTGTTGAAGGATATTCCCGTGATCGGAAAATACCTTTTTTCCACGACCTCGCGTTCCGCAACGCGTTCCGAGCTGGTTGTCTTCATCACGCCGTATGTGATGGACACGCCGGAAGACATGGAAGCCGAGGCGTTGCGGCGCAAAGACGTTTTGCACGATCCCCGTCCGTGGGATGATGCGGGCTGGTCGAAGAGCCGTGTCGCGGATTCGCTCTCAAAGAAGGAAATGCTGGAGAAGGAAAAACGGCGGTGGGAGGCATCGGATGATGACTATGACGCAAAGAAGGCGTTGGATAAGGCGAAGCTGAAGCGCGAGAAGACGCTGGAGGAACGGGCGAAAAAGGATGCGGAGGACCAGTCCCGGAAGATTAAAGAGAAGTCTGAAGAGGCCGCGCAGAAGGCTGTCGCGGACGGAAAGGATCCGGCCGAGGCTCAGTTGCATGTGCTGCTCACGCAACTTCAAGAAAAGCAACGGGCGGAGCGCGCTGCGGAACAGCCCAAAGCAGGCGTTCACGCGCAGGCGGGCACGTCGCCTGTCCTGTCATCGATGACGGTCACGGAGACGGTGAACGTGGTCGGCGTTCAGCCGGGAGCGGCGGCAAAGGGGCCGGCGGATGGAGACAAGAAGGCGGGTGCCGGACCGTCAGCGGCCGCGGAGCCCCAAAAAAAGTGGTGGAAATTCTTTTAAAAGGTCGGTGACTTGCAAGATGAAACGAACGTTTTTAGGCTGCGAGTTTATTGAGTTCCTC
>CAZTDL010000384.1:0-4728 GCA_964612775.1 uncultured Lentisphaeraceae bacterium | reverse complement strand
ACCCGACATCTTAAAGAAAAGGCCCTCGCAAATAACCACGCTCCGTCACGGCCGCGATTCAGGCGAAAACGATATTATTCAGCCGACGCGCGTTGCAGCGACGTGCCCGGGGCAAGCCAGCGTTCACCCCATGTGAGAATCGTCGCCTCCCGTTCCGGAATGTCCCTGATGACATCGAACGCATAGTCATACGACCAGCGCCAGGCGTGGGGAGGCAGCGGCGAATGCCCCAGTTCCATCACGTGCGAGACAAACGTCATCTGGGGTCTCATATAGCGGATCGCATCCGGAACGGACAGGCCCACCGAGGTATGGAGGATCAGGATATCCACCGGCTTGACGGGCCGCATCTTTTCAATGTTGTTTCCGTCTCCGCTGTGATAGATGACCGCATGATTCGCGGACGGGCCGCAATCCACCTCGAACATCAGCATGTTTTCGCGCTGGTGTGGCTGCTCGCGGTGGTGGTCGCCAAGGTCGATCCTGGCTCCGGCCTCGCCGAAAACGAAATTCGTGCTCTGACTTACGAGCAGGCTTCCGGGATATCCGCGCGTGACGACCGGCTTGTTCTGGGCAAGCATCTCCCGGAAAAGGGGCTCGTGCGCGTGGTCGCCATGCTCATGGGTATTGAGGAGAAAATCGAGGTCAGATGCGAACAATTCCACGCCGCGGCCGTCGAGATCGATCCCGAAACAGGTGTTCGGCGTCTTGAACACATAACCCATGTTATAGATGAACCAGACGGCGAGCCCTTCGCGGACCCGCGTGTTGCGGATCTCATCCAGAACACCTGCGGTCGCATCGCGCAGATAGCCGAGAACCGGATGCCGGGCTTCGAGAATATCCGCCAGCGGTTTGTTGGTCTCCCACGACCGGGCGTAGTCGCGGTACTCATACGCCGAGAGCCGGTCGCAAGCCGTCTGGATCGCCGACATCCGCGCCCGGCGAGCCGACGCGTTCGTCCCGTCCGGCGGGTTTTGAGCCAGCCAGCTCCGCGCCAGCCCAAGCTGCACGCGCAGATCAGCGTCTGTCCCTTCCGCCGCCGCGCCCAACACGGCCGTCATCGCGAGAACGGCTGCGATCCTACGCGCCCATACCACCGGCTCACTTCTCATGGCACATCTTCAGGCTTCGCACGTCTTGTTCCCCCCGGCGCGATCCCACACCCCTTCTATCGCGGCAACACCGCGAAGGCCTGCCCCGGATTGAGCGGGATTGCGAGTTTGCCATCGCGGATCGGCATAACGGTTGCGGGCGTGCGGCCGTCATCCGTAAGCGCATAGGCGAGCACCTCGACGTTGTTCTTCCACGCCTCGGGTACCGGCCATGAGCGCGTCCCGCCCGTCTTGCTGTAAACAAACCACTCGCCCCGTGTCCACAGCGCGGGCATGAAAACGTCGCCGCCGTCGACCAGCACGCGCTCCTTCTCTCGGATTGTCAAATGCCGATCCGATTTGCGCACCGAAGATTCGACGCCGTCGCTGAAGGTCACGCGGTAGATTTCCGGGCCGTTTTCGTACGAGAGCGCGCGGTGGCGATTGAGGAAATACCACGGCAACGTGCGCGTGCAGAGCTTGCCGACGATCCCCTTCATGCCGCCCCGCCCCGCGCTCAGGTCACGGTCGATCGAGACACCCCACGCTTCCTCATAGAGGCAGCCCGCCTCGGGCAGATGCGCCCAGCCGCTCGGTTTTTCGGCATGGCGCTGGTTGCCGCCGTCGCCGCCGCCGCAAACCACGTCAGCCGGATACTTGATGCGGTTTTCTTCGGAGAGGTTGAGGTGATAGACCATCGGCAACCAGCCGGCCAATTCGAAGTCGAAGTATTCGGTCGTCACGTCGATACCCATGCCGCGCCAATAGTCGAAGATGCCGCAGACCGCTTGCCGGAGCGCCTCGTTTTTGCCGATGAGACCGAACGCGTCGATATGCACGCTGCCGCTCTCGCGCAGGAAGGGCAGCAGCGCGACCAGCGCGTCGATGCGCCGCTTCGCGTGCCCGCTCCGCCACTCCTTCACCTTGTCGACGAGATAGGATTGCTCGCCGCCCCACACGCCCGCTTTACACGGCAGCCCGTCCTTGCCGAGAAGGATCAACCCGTTCTCGCGGTACTCCTTCCAGAGCGGGCTCGTCTCGTAGGCGTCGGACATGTTGACGTGGACGCTCACGCAGGCGTTCAGTTTCTTCGCCTCCTCGGCCATCCAAAGAAAACTTGTGCGGGCGTCCGGATCCTGCGGACGTTTCAGACGCGCGTTGACAGCGGACCACGCGGGATATTTCGAGTCATGCCCGTCAAACTGCCATCCCACCAAATACGGAACCTGCTTTAGGCCGCCGGTCACGTCGCGGATCACTCGGATGTAGCGCAACGCCTCCTCGAAGGTCACCAGATTCTGATCCGGATGCGCCTTGTCCGCGCAAAAAATCTTATAGGCCAGGCACTGCGAATAATTATGTCGGAACGTCCTCTTTGCGCTTCCCTGCGGCACGTCCGCCGCGAACAGTCGAGCTTCCCATAAACCTGCGGCCGAAGCCGCCGTCAGCGCCCCCAAAAACATTCTCCGGCTGGTCGTCATAGGTATCCCCCTCTTATGAAAAAAAGACGTACGTTACTTGCCGCCGTCCAGATGCACGTCCGCATGCCGTTCGACGCCTGCGGCATCCGTCCAGGCAAGACGGTATTTTCCCTTGAAACCGCGAAATCTCACGCTGCCGTCCTCGCCCGCCTTTACCGTAGTCTTCGTCTGCCACTCTTTGTTGATCAGATCGTTCATGGCAAAATAAGCCGGTTTCGGCTTCATGTCGCGCGTGAACAGTCCCGAGACCGACGGCTCGCCCGGCGCGCCGCAGTCGTCCACCACGTTCCACCAAGTGATGCCCATCATCGGTTTGATGCTGAACCACAAGCGGTAAAGATTACGCGTGATGACGGCCTGAATGGCTTGGCCGCGCTCGTCGTTGTTCGGCGCGGTGATGGTGATCTCGCTCAGGTGGATCGGCAAACCCACCTGGGAGAGAAGGTTCATCTTGGACCAGACCTTCTCCGGCGTCTCAGGCGCCCCCGGCTTTCCGGCGGCAATGTCCAAACAGGTCTGCGGATTGAAGAGATGCATCTGAGATCCCATGATATCGATCTTGCAACCGCGCGCCAACAGATCCTTCACCTGGTCGACATACGCCTGGCCGTTCTGATAATCGTTGATGTTCAGCTTGGCCGCTTTCGGAAGCACGCTGTCCGCAATCTTGAACGAGCGATAGGTGTAATCGCCCGGCATGACGCCATAGTGACTCTTACAGATACCGTCGCCCGGAATCATGCGTCCCAAGCCGAAATCGGTCGCGCTCTCGTTGACCACATCCCAACTCTGAAAGCGATTTTTGTAATAAAGCGCGATTTCCAAAATCCGATCCGCCATGAGCCGATTGATCGTCAGCGCGTACTCCGGCGCAAGCGCTTCGATTTCAGCGGGCGTCTTTTTATAGAGCGCATCGCGCAACTTCGCGTCACAACCATCCTTATTGACCGGCTCCATGGCGCGGATACACTCCGGCGCCTTGGCCGTCACCCACTCGGGCCACTGCCATTTGCGGTTACCCCACGTGAGCGTGTGGCCGTGCAGGCGGATGCCCTTGGCTTCGCAGAAAGCGACCACCGGATCGGATGCCGGACGGCGCCAGTGCGGCTCGCTCTTCGGATCTTTACAGGCGTTCCAGTATTCCGCAGTATCCCGCTGCTCAGCCTTAAAGCGGGGTTTTCCTTCTTCCAACTCAAATTTCTTCCAATAGAAGGCGATCGTCGCCGAGTTGAAAAGCGTGCCGAACAGCGCCTTATATTTGGCGTTGTACTCGTCCTTCCCGAGCTGATCGAAATTGAAGATGTGCGCGCCGAAAATGAAATCGTGGGAAAGCTGCTCGACCTTCACGTCCGTTCCGGCCTTCAGCCCTTCCGGCTTGAAAAAACCGTCCGCCTTGCGGTTCTGTTCGATATCCCGATCAATCTTGCTCTGGACTTCCGGGCCCCAGAGCTTCCAGTAGGCCTCGCTCATCACCGGATTCTGTTCCGCCCCGCAAAACAGCACCCCCGTCATCCCCAACAGTCCAATCAGTTGCGTCTTCATACGTTCTCTCCTTTGCGCGGCGGCACTTGGTCGGAAAACAACTTCGTGATCCCGCACATTCCCCACTTGTTATGTTCCACTATACGTGACTTCCCCTAAACAAAACCAGAGGCTTTTGCGCAAAATATTTATTAATTTTGCGCAAGAAAAAGCCAACGGCGGGACTACGGAAAAAATCGGGGGACGATGCCTGCAAACCGTCCCCGCGCAACGCACACGTTCAATGTTCCCGTCAAGCAGCGCCCAACGCCTGCGGTCCTTTTACCAGACTGCGATAACCGTGCCGCCCTTAAAGACATTGAGCGTGAGCAGACCGTCGCTGACTTTGAACGTTGTCGTCCAATGTTCCGGAACAGGCGCGACGCTCCAGCCCGCCAGTCCGGCAGGCGTCGACAACGTGCCCGCCGAAATCAACGGATAGCGACCGCCGATGGATCCCTCGGGCAAGGTCACCGTGCCAGACACTCCCGGCGTCACCGTTCCATGGACGCTCAGCGCTCTATCCGTCGAACCGGCCGCCAGCCCCGCGCCATCCTCGACGACGACATTCCCTGTGATCAGCCCCGACCCGCCGAGCCGACCGCCGCCCCGAACAACAATCTCAACGCCTC
>CAZTDL010000383.1:2246-4764 GCA_964612775.1 uncultured Lentisphaeraceae bacterium | reverse complement strand
GACGGGAAAATAAAGCGAACCATCGCGTGTGATCAATGCAAGAGAGGCTACTGCCATAAAAAGGAAACGGTAAGCGGGAAGGATGTGTTCAAGTGCGGCAAATGCGGCAAAGTGTGTACCGGCAGGTTCACACCGTGTTCATGTGAAAAGCCAGACTGTTCTTCTTGCGACGGCACGCTCAAGCGAGTGCTATCCGAAAGCTGCAAGTTATGCGGCGGCGACGGAATCATTACACCCTTGGAGCGAGCGCGGGCCAAGGAAAATAGATGACTACGCAACTTAAGTCTTTCCAGTTGCTCTTGCTGTTTTCATTAGGTGCGATGACGTCCAGCATCGCCGATACTGGTTATCGTGCTTGGACCTCGAAAACAGGCGATGCGATTATGGCTCAGTATATTCGCTCGGAAGGCAAATATGTTGTACTTCGGCAGACCAACGGCAAAGATTTCAAGATAGCCTTAGCAGCGCTGATTGATGCTGACCAAACCTTCCTCAAGGACAATTTCCTTCCAATTGATTGGGAGCAAATTATCCTGGAAAAGATACCCAAAGAAATTGCGGTTGCGCGAGCAAGATATGCTGCGCAGGAGTTAGAAGCCGCCCGCGCTATCGTCGCTGATATCGATCAGTGGGTTGATGCGAACCGGTCGCAGTTAAGCGGGTTCACTCAAGTCAATTCACGGCTTGCGCGTGCCACGGCATCACTTCTTAATCGGTCATACAAAAATTACATTTTTGGGGTGGGGCGGCACGATGACGCTAGTGACGCCACCCGCAATCAACAAGCCCTTATTGAACAGCAGGATGCACTCAGCAGGAGGCAGCAAGACGAGCAAACGCGCAAAACCATGCTGCAAAAGGAACAAGAGCCCCTAAATAATACTGCTGTTTCGATGGGTGAAGACGAAGAGAGCGAAGTTGGATTCGGCGTTAGCAGCAAAACACGTGTCGATGCCGGGGGTACGCGTAGCTTTAGCGGCGATAGTGACAGCAGCTATGGGGCTAGCCAGAATATCGTCACCCCTAAAAATACAAACCCGCTTGCAGTCTGGAACGACGCGGTAAGGAAACACGATCCCTTAGCACCGCATAATAATTCATTCATCAAGAATGACCCCACAAAGCCATGGAATCAACCAACGGGTAACAATGATGGTTTAAACGCCGCAGAAAGAAAAGCGTATGGTTTACCCGATACCACTAACCCCACTTACCCGAAGAACAAGGACCCGTTTGCCGTATGGAACGATCCCTTAAAGAAACAGGATCCTTTCGCCCCGCATAATACTCCGTTTAGCAAGAAAGATCCGTTCAAACCGTGGAATCAAACGTTCGGAAAAGAAGAAGATTTAAACGCACAAGAAAGAAAAGCGTATGGTTTACCTGATACCACTTACCCGAAGAACAAGGACCCGTTTGCCGCGTGGAACAATCCGTTCAACATAAACAGCCCCTTCGCACCGCATAATAATCCGATTGATAAGACTAATCCGTTCAAACCGTGGAATCAAACGTTCGGCAAAGATGAAGATTTGACTCCGCAACAACGCAAAGACTATGGCTTGCCACCTCTTAAACCCCAATATTAAAGATCATCTTTTGTTCTTTTTTATGCCGTTTTCGGCACGTTCTTCGTTACATCAGCAACAACCCGTTTCCCTCTTCTTCGGAGACTTGAGGTTGCTCGGGAAATCATCTCTTAACAGCTGATTGAAATCATGCAAAGTCATTGCCTTCTTAAGCCGACCTGATCGTTGAAAACAAAAATTAATTCTATCTCCAAACTTAATAAGATCGAGTCCCTCAATAAAATTGTGCCATCGTACTTCTTCCCACCACGGTTGATCGGCAACTTCGCGCGATGCAAACTTAAGCTGTTCGCACAAAGCACTTGCCTCATTTCTGGGGAGGTTGCGTATAAGTTGGATTTGCCGGCGCGCCATGTGCTTTTTTACCTGAATCCAGCTGCCTTGCAGCTGCTTCATCCAGTACTTCTCGCCGTCGTAGCGAACTTGTTCGAGGAGTTCTTGCATAACGTGTTTTCCCTTATTAAAGCAACCGCCTTAAACAACAATGTATTTTTACTATATAAAAAGCATTGAAGAGTGTCAAACTCCATCCATGACCGCGAAATACATCCGCATATGGATTCGCTTTTCTCCGCATCCCAGTTATCCGCCGCACATAGCCGCAGCTTGTCGCGCGGCGCAGCCGATCAAGCGTCATTAGTTCTCAACCTTCAGGATGACCCATTTGGACAGGTAGTAGGCCGCCGCAATCGCGATCACTTCGACAACCGGATTCACTGACAGACGCGTTACCGCGGCAGCGCCGGCCCAACAGGTCAGGATGACGACGACATCCGCACTGTTTAGCATGGGAGCCTTCTGCAACTGCTGTTTCTCTGTTACGTCTTCGGGCATTCTGAAACCTCCTTGTTGACCAAGCGTGAACCTGTTGTGTTCGTGAAAAAATCCGCACCCCGGCTCATCCATCCCCATCCCGTATCCACTAATGA